>DASPTO010000147.1:0-2292 GCA_035623375.1 Thermoplasmata archaeon | reverse complement strand
CCCGTCCGAACTCCGGGGAGGATCTTCGGGTCGTAGGGAAGAGTTCGTTCCCGCTCCTTCTCCAGGGTGAGTCGGCCGTCCGCAACACCCAGCGCAGGGCCGCAGAGCGTGAGGTTCGTGCCCTCGACTCCCTCGACCCGCGCCCACGCGGGCCGGCATGCCTCCATGTTCGCGAGCGTCGTCTCTACGTGTCCGGTAACCTCTCCGACGCCCACGAACGCCACGTGGAACGCGTGGTGCGGGATCGGCCGCTCGGGGAGGTGGTCGGCGAGACGACGGGCTGTCGAGCGCGGGAGCCCGCGGCGCACGAGGGCGTCGAGGAGCGAACGGAACTCGGGTGGTCCAAAGGCGTCCAAGAGGTCGTTCCCGACCCAATACGCCTCCACGACCCGTCGGTCGAACGGGTCGAGCGAGTGCCGGGCCGCGATTGCCTCGAGGTAGGGGGTCAGCGCCTCGAACCGGCGCAGCGCCTCTCGGGCCCGGTCAAGCTCCGCCTCCTCGGTAATGGCCCGGTAGAGCGCCGGCTCTGCGTCCCGAGGACCGCAGTACTGGAGGCGGTTGGTCGCGATGCTGAACCGAGCGCAGAGAGCGACGCCGTCCATCTCCCTAGACAAGGTCGCCCTGGGGCCGGGCGAGCCGGCTCAGGAACGACCAGGCTTCCTTGAGTTGAGCGAGGCCGACCACGACGCCGACCCCGGCGACGACCGCGAGGACCCCAGCCGCTTCCGCGAGCGTGAAGTGGCTACCCTGGACGAGGACCGAGAGGATCCACGTCACGGGGAACCCGAGGACGAGCGCCGAGCTCGCGACCCCGAGGTCGACTCGCTTCAGGCCCGGATAGAAGGTCGCGACGAACGCGCCGAGCAGAGCTGCGCTGATTCCGACCCACTCCCACTGGGCGCCCGTGAAGGTTGCGACCGTGGACCACTGGGTGGTGAACGACAGATAGCCGACGAGGAAGACCGCGCCGAAGCCCATCCGCCCGAGGACGACGGTCGTTGAGGGGAGGTCCTTGAGCGCCCGCTTGGAGACGGTGTACTCCCCGGCCCAGAGGACGGTCGCCGCGAGCACGTAGGCGGTCCCGTCCGTCCAGATCGGGGACGTGAGCGACAGCATGAGCGCGCTTCCCGCGAGAAGGAGGGACGCCCCGAGCGCGATCCGCCAGTGGAACCGTTCGTGGAGGAACACGATTCCGAAGACGGTCGCCCATAGGAAGAGCGTCCGGTAGCCGAACGACGCCGTCGCCGCGCCACCGGCAGCGGTCGCGAGCTGGAGCCCGTAGAAGAAGAGCAGGAACGGTACCGCGCCGCCGATGAGACCGATCACGACGAGCCGGGCCCAATCCACGGCTCGGAGGGCGGGCGCGCGCAAGGACCTCGTGGCGAAGAGGGCGATGGGCACGAACGCGGCGGCCACCGCGATGTTGCGCACGGTGACGAACGCGGCGGAGCTCGTCCCGTGGACGGCATAGGCGTTGACGAACGTCGAGACCCCGCTGATGAAGGCGGTCGTGAGGACGAGGAGGACTCCGAGTCCCGTCCAGGAACTGCGAGCGCTCATGAGGAGCCTCCCGCCGCGGCCATCTCGCGGGCGAGCACGAGGGCTTCTCGGGCCTCGGCTTCGGGGAGAGTGCGGGTCGCGAAGCCGGAGTGAACGACCACGAAGTCTCCCACCTCAGCCTCGGGAGTGAAAGCGAGGTTGACGGTCCGAGTGGCGACCCCGAAGTCGACGAGTGCGGTCCTAAGGTCCGGGGCCGACGCATCGATCCGGACGATCTGTCCGGGCGTCGTCAAGCACATCGGGACCCCTCCTCCCGAACGACGGGATGCGCCGTCCTCGAGACAGCGGTCGTCGATCGGTCCGCATCGTTCGCTCCGGCGCGCGCTCCCCCGCGGTTCTTTCTAGATCGTCCTTCGTTCATGGTCGGTTGCCACCTCGCGGTCATTCCTCGACGTCCAGGCTTCGCAACATCACGGTCTCGGCGTTCGGGTCGTTCGCGTCGCGCGATAGCTCGACCTCGACGGACGCCCCCGCTAGCGCGGTTCCCGTCACGGCATGGGCCCAGCGAGCAGTGAGCTCGGGCCCTCCGAGATGAGAACGTGCGCCGACCCAAAGTCGCACTCTCGTGACCCGGCGGCCGCCCTCGCTCCGGGCGACGTCTTGCGCCCTCCGGACCACGTCCCTCAGCATCGCCTCTTCATGCATGATGGACGACCCTCCCGACCGGGGGGGCGAATGGCGGAGGGGTCCCGAGCTCCTCGACGATCCGCTCGGTGGCCTCGCGCACGGCGC
>DASPTO010000146.1:0-13042 GCA_035623375.1 Thermoplasmata archaeon | reverse complement strand
GAACGGGAACTCGATCGAGATCCGGCTTACGGCGAGCTCGGCCGCGAGCGCACGGGCGACGCTCGAGGACCTCCTTGCTTGCCTCCGGGCCGCGGAGAAAACCGCGTCGGAGCGAGCTGCCGATGCGACAAGCGGCTAGATAAACGGACGGGTCTCTCGCGTTCGAATGGCCGACCCGAACTGGGGTCCAGAGCCGGGCGGGCCTCGACCGGCATCGCTGGGTCGGTACTCTCTTGGGGTCGTCATCACCGCCCTCGCGGTGCTCAGCCAGTACTTCGTACCCCCGCTGGTGCCCGGATCCCAGGTCATCTACGGGAACCTTCCTGGCGCGCTCGCCGTCGTGTATGGGATTCCGCTGGTCTCCTTCGCGCTGCTCGTCGGCCGCGCTCCGCTTCGAGACTGGAACCGTCGCATGGGGCTCGCGACGTGGCAGGGACTCCGGTTCTACGGTCTCCTGATGCTTCTCGCGCTCCTCATCGTGTTCGTCCTCACGATCGTCTACGAAATCCTCGACCCGAGCGCCCTTCAGCTCCTCGAGCGCACCCCGCCTCCTCTCCAACAGGCATCCGGCGATCCATGGTTCTGGGTCGGATTCTCGTTCGCGGTCGGTGCGATTGAGGAAACGATCTTCCGGGGGTTCATCTTCGGCTACTGGAGGGATCGGCCGGGCTCGTGGATCGGCCCCGCCGCGTGGACGAGCGCGGTCTTCGCGGGAGTCCACCTTTACTACGGGATCACGTACGGGCCCGCCTCGCCCCTCGTCTACCCCAGCCTGTTCCTGTTGGGGTTCGCGTTCGCCGCCACGTACCGGTTCTCGGGAGGGAACCTGGTTGTTCCTGCCTTGCTTCACGGTGCGCATGACGCGCTCGCGTTCCTCGAAATCGTCTCCCGCGACCTCGCGGTAATCTTGAGCTACCTACTCATCCTCGTGGGGGCGGTCATCGGGTTGGTCCAGTATCTCCGGAACGACCGTACCCCCCTCGCCCCACTCGGCCCGCCGAATGGCTCCGGATAGTGCGGAGACCCTCGCCTCAGGTCATTTCGTGAGGGATGAGCTCGACCCAGACGCCGTCGGGTCCTTCGTAGTACGCGAGGGCCACCTTCCCGCGCCACTTGATCTCCGCGACGAGCTTCGCACCTGCTTTCCGGAGTCGTCGTCCGGCCGCCCCGAGGTTCTGGACCCGGACCCCGATGTGGTCGAGGCCTTCTCCGAGCGTGAACGGGGTCGCGTACTTCGACCCCCTCGGGTACCAGTTCAGCTCGAGGTGCTGGTGGGAGGCTCGGTCCTCGAGCAGGACCCAGACCCCTCCGTGCTCCATCCGACCCCGGCTTCGCTCGACCAGTCCCAGGCCCTTCGTGTAGAATCGGAGCGCTTTCGTGAGGTTCGTGACGCGAATCCCGGAGTAGTCGAGGAACATGCGGTTCCGAACGGTCGACCCCTCTTACGGGTTCCATCTTACCCCTCCCCCGTCATCATCAAGAACCGAACGAGGTGTCGTGGCCCAAATGGCGACGAGCGACGACGCGCTCCGGACGATCCTCGCCCACGCACAGACGATCGCGGTGGTCGGGCTCTCCGACAAGCCGGACCGAGATTCGAACGAGATCGCTCGGTACCTACAATCGGTAGGCTACCGGGTCATCCCGGTGAACCCGATGCTCACGGAAGTCCTCGGCGAGAAGGCGTATCCTTCGCTCTCGGCGATCCCGCCCGAGGTGCACGTCGATATCGTCGACGTGTTCCGTCGGAGCGACCAAGTCCCACCGATCGTGGAGGAGGCAATCTCCCGACACGACAAGGTCGTCTGGATGCAGCTCGGGGTTCGGAACGCCGAGGCCGCCGCGAAGGCCCGGTCGGCGGGCCTCACCGTCTTCGAGGACCTCTGCATCATGGTCCAGCACCGACGACTTCTTGGCCCCCACGCTTCTCGCGCCGCGTAAGGTGCTCCGTGTCGGCCGCGGCTTCTCCGGGATCTGTTCCGTCTTCGGCCGGTTCGACCGCCCCGCCGTCTGTGCCTCCCCCCACGTTGCCGCCTCTCGCTCCCGGCGAGCTCCACGACACCGGGACCGTCCGACGGGACTCGGTCGCGGTCGAACGTTGGATGGCTCGCGGCGTCGCGAAGGTCACGGGTGACGTCCGGGTCACGGAGGGAACGCTCGATGGGACCCTGGCGGTAGGCGGGCGGGTTTCGGCCAAGACGCTCCGGTACCAAGGAACGGTGGACGTCACGGGTTCCGTCGATGTCCAGGGTCGGCTTTCGGGCTCGGGGACACTTCGGCTCGGCCTCACCCTGCACACCCAGGAAACCGACCTTCGAGGTACGGTCCGGGTCCTCGGAGCGGCCTCGGTCGACCGCGCGATGAGGGTCCGTGGGGTTCTTACGGCACCGTCCCTCGCGGTCGGCGAGCTCGACGTCGAGGGCGAGGTACACATCCCCGGACCGACCTCCGCGACCGTCTCCGTGTCCGCTCGTCTCTCGGACGATTCGCAGTTCGGCTTCGTACGCGCCCGTTCGGTGTCGCTGCGTGCGAAGGTCCCGAACCTCGTCGAGAAGGTCCTCGGACGGCGAGTGACCGTGACCGTCGACCGGATCGAGGCAGACCAAGTGAGCCTGGAGGCGGTGGACGCGAAGTTCGTCCGGTCCCCCCGGATTACGCTCGGCCGAAACGCGCATGTGACCGAGTACGAAGGTACGATCGTCGCTCGACATCCGTCGAGCCGGGTCGGCTTCGAGTCGAGAAGTCCACCTCCCTACGGCTTGACCCGGTAATCGGGTCGAGGCCGCTCGCCTTTATCTCCGCCGGTTTCGTCGCGGCCTCCCATGCCGGCGGAGGGGGAGGCGGCGCAGGCACCGTCGCAGCTCGTCGTGCAGAGCCGCGTCCTCTCGTACTGGGAGGAGACCGGGGTTCCGAACTCCGTCATCGAAGGCACGTCGGGTGGCCCAGTGTTCCGGTTTACCGAGGGACCCCCGACCGCGAACGGAGCGCCTCACGTCGGCCACCTGATCGCACGGATACTGAAGGACGTCGAGCTCCGCTATCGGCGGATGCGCGGGGTGCACCTCGTGAGCCCGATGGCGGGGTGGGACTGCCACGGCCTTCCCGTCGAGCTCGAGATCGAGAAGCGTCTCGGCATCCACTCGAAGAAAGAGATCGAGGCGTACGGCGTCGAGCGGTTCTGCGAGACGTGCCGGGCCAGCACCCTCGAGGTCGCTTCGGTGTGGCGAGAGATGAGCCGCCTTCTCGGCTACTGGCTCGACTACGACCATGCCTATCGCACGATGGACCCACCGTACATCGAGAGCGTCTGGTGGTCGCTCAAGACCCTGTTCGACCGCGGGCTTCTCGAGAAGGGCCACTACGTGGTCCCGTACTGTCCGAGATGCGAGACCCCCCTCTCCTCGCACGAGGTCGCCCAAGGCTATCACGAGACGACCGACCCGTCGGTCACCGTCCGGTTCCCGCTCGAAGGCCCGGGCGAGGACCGGGAGCTCCTCGTCTGGACGACCACTCCCTGGACGCTCCCCGCGAACCTCCTGGTCGCGGTTCGCGACGGAATCGAGTACAGCGTCGTACGGGGGAAGGACGGGACACGGTACATCCTCGCCTCCGCCGCCGTCCCCCGGTACTTCCCCGCCGACGTAGAGGTCCTCGAGCGCCTTCCTGCGAGCGCGCTCGCCGGACGGACGTACCGGCCGCCGTTCGACACGCCCGGCCCTGGTCCGGGCCGGTACCGGGTCGTGCTCGCGGACTTCGTCACGACCGAGGAGGGCACCGGGGTCGTCCACATCGCCCCGAGCTTCGGCGTCGACGACCAACGTCTCGGAGCCCGCGAGAAGGTCGGCGTCTTCGACCCGCTCGATAGCCGCGCCGTGTTCACGGACGCGGTCCCACTGGTCCGGGGAAAGTCGGTCCGAGTCGCCAACCAGGTCCTCCTCAAGGACCTCGAGGAGCGGCATCTCGTGTTCCATCTGGGCGAGGTCCGCCACATGTACCCGTTCTGCTGGCGGTGCGACTCCGCTCTCATCTATCGGGCGATGGACTCCTGGTTCGTCCGGACCTCTCGGGCGACCGACCGACTCATCCAGTACAACTCGACCGTCCGGTGGATCCCGTCCCACCTTCGCGACGGGCGGTTCGGGAACTTCCTCACGGAGGCGAAGGACTGGGCGCTCTCCCGGAGCCGCTACTGGGGCACTCCGCTCCCGATCTGGGTCTGTAAGGCCGGCCACGCAACCTGCGTCGGGAGCTTCGCCGAGCTCGAGAAGCTCGTCGGGAGTCCGCTCCCGTCTCCGTTCGACCCGCACCGGGTGACGGTCGACCGGCTGCTCGTCACGTGCCCGACGTGCGGAGACGCCGCCCGAAGGGAGCCGTACACGATCGACGCGTGGTACGATAGCGGGTCGGCGCCGTTCGCGCAGTTCCACTACCCGTTCGAACCGGGGCCGTTCGACACCCGAGAGCCCCTCGACTACATCGCCGAGGGCCTCGACCAGACCCGGGGGTGGTTCTACTCGCTCCTCGTGATCGCGACCCTGCTCTTCGACCGGCCCGCCTACAAGGCGTGCCTCACGAACGGCCTCGTCCTCGATGAGGGAGGCCGGAAGATGTCGAAGTCGAAAGGGAACGCGCTCGAACCGCTATCGATGCTCGAGCGGTTCGGCGCGGACGCCGTCCGCTGGACGTTCCTTTCCTTCGACTACACCGAGCCGATCCGGATCGGGGACGCCACGATCCGCAAGACGAGCGCACGGACTCTCGGCACCCTCGCGAACGTCGCCGCGTTCCATCTCGGGAACGCTCGGGCGGACGGGCTCGTGCCGGTCGAGGACTTTCCGAACCCCTCGGCGCTCCTCGACCGCTGGCTCCTCTCGCGGCTCGAGGGGACGCGTGCCGAGGTCGACCGGTCGCTCGGCGTCTACGAGATGGGGGCCGCCGCCCAGGCGGTCGCGGAGTTCGTCGACGACCTATCGACCTGGTATCTACGTCGATCGCGTCCTCGGTTCTGGGCGGATGCGGATATTCCCGACCGACGGGCCGCGCACGCTACCCTCTCGTACACGCTCCACGGCCTCGCGCGGACGATCGCTCCGTTGCTCCCATACACCGCGGAGTGGTTGCACCAGGAGGTCGGTGGCCACGGGTATCGGGATCGGGACTCGTCCATCCACCGGACGCTGTGGCCCGGCCTTCTCGCCAACCGGGACGAAGAGCTCGAGATCGCGATGGACGAGCTCCGCGCGCTCGTCGAGGTCGGCCGTGAGCTTCGCCATCGGGCCGGCGTGAAGTCCCGGATCCCGCTCGCGGAATTCGTGCTCTTCGGCGAGCCCTGGGAGGCGCTTCGCGAGCTCGGCCCGGAAGGGGTCGACCTTCTCGCAGAGGAGCTCAACGTGAAGCGGGTGCGTTGGGTTCCCGCGAGCGAACGGGCGAACTTCCCGGATTCGGCATGGGTCGTTCGGGGAGCGGACGACGGGACGGCCCTCGCCGCCCTACCGAAGGAGCCGACCCCCGAGCTCGCCGAGGAGGGCCTCGCCCGCGAAGTGGCCCGGCGACTCCAGCAGACCCGCAAGGAGCTCGGCCTTCGCTACACGGAGAAGGTCGCGGTCACCATCTCCGCGACCGGAGCTGTCCACCGAGCGCTCTCGGCTCGGCGGGATTCTCTTGCGAAGGACCTCCTCGCCGACCCACTCGAGCTCACCGAGAGCCCGCTTCCCGAAGGCCCCGATGTCCGCACATGGGACCTGGATGGGCTCACCTTTTCCGCCCGCGTGGCGCGCCGCCCCTAGGCTCGACGAGTTCGTTGGGGACGACCTCCCCGCCCGGCGAAACCTCGTGAAAGATCTCGGCCTCGAAGCGGCGTACCTGGACCCGTGGGTCCTTCCATGCATGGGAAGGGAGCCCGGCCTTCTCGCACGTGCCTTCGAGAAGCTCCTCGGCCGACCACCCCTCCTCGGGAGCGACCTGCGGGAGCAAGAGGCCGCTCGACCCGAAGCCTTCCACGATCAGCCCGTCCCGCCCGACCTGGACCGCCCGCACCGCCTCGTCCGGAGTTGAGAACCGGAGCGGAACGGGCAATGTAAGGATGGAGACCTCGAGCGAGATGCGAGAGAGCTCGGAGGCTCGGACCGGTCGGAACCGATAATCCTCGAGCGCGGCGGAGACCGCGGCGCCTACGACCGCCGACCGGAGCGGGAGGACCGGCATCGGGTAGCCGATGCACCCGCGCAGCGCCCCGTCCGGGTACCGCTTCAGCGTCACGAAGACTCCGCGAAGCTCCTCGAAGACCTTCGGTAGGGGCCGTCCGTCCTCTCCGGTCTCGGGCTCCGGACCCGGATTGGGTCCGAGCGCATTCTCGAGAGCGCGGCGCGCGAGCCGGACGGCCTGAGCTCCCTCCTCGAGGGTCACCACAAACGCGAAATCGCGGGTCGGGCGGAAAGCCTCTTCGGGACGCAGGAGGGCGGACGCTTTATAGCCGGGCTCGCGTGAGCGGCCTCCCCATGCCGTTCCCGGAAGCGGTCGAGCGCTTGCTCAACAAGAAGATCTGCATGAACTGCTCGGCCCGGAACCCGCCGAAGGCAGTGCAGTGCCGCAAGTGCGGCTACCACGGCCTCCGCGTGAAGTCGCGGGAGCGGTCGGGGAAGACGCAGTAAGAGACGCGCGCCCGCTCGGACCTGTCCGGACGGATTCCCCGGTTTCCAGTTTCTTTTCTCCCGAGTCGCGACATAAGATTTAACCGGGCGGCTCCGCTCTTCTTCTATTCGCTGCGGCGGAGGAGAGACCAATCTCCCCCAGACCCCACGATGGAGACCGTCCGCGGAGGACCAGGATCAGCTGCGACCCAATCCGGGAGCACAGTGAACTTCCTCTCGGACCGCTCTCTTGGCACGCCTCCGAATCGCTCCAAATCCAGTTCAGGAACCGGGAGGCAGTGATCCGCCCCAACCAGGGATTGAACCATGTCGACGATTCCTCTCGGCCACCCCGAACAGTTCCCCCTCGAGGTCCGCGACCGACTCCAGACGCTCACGAACTCAGGCACCTCCCACCTGATCGTGATCCGCTGTCCCGACCGTGAGCTCGGAACGGCACTCTTGAACGGCATCGTTCGCGACCGGCCGGGGCCTGGAGTAATCGTGACGTCTCCGAACGGATGGGTCGGCGGAGCCTACCCCGACCCCTTCTCGGCACGCCCCGAGCTCTGGTTCAAGGCGCTTCCGGTCTCGGACGAGGTCGTTTCCATCGCCGCAGCCTCGGCGGTGATGCGGTTCGTGCTCACGCTGATGCGAGACCCCGAAACCAACCCTGTGGCACTCCCGCTCTGGCTGCCTCCGCGCCTCCTGAAGGCGTACGGCATGCTCCCGACCGACCCAATCCCCACCATCGGTGTCGACAGCTGGGACGACCTCCTCGCAATCGAGCTTCGCAAGCCTTTGTCCGTCCCCCTTCGATCCTCCGCGCAGGAAGACCAAGAACGCTTGCTCCTGCGCGCGATCGAGGAACTCGTCGGGGTCCACTTCGTCGTCGTAACCCGTCGCAGACGCGCCGACCTCGAGGCAACGGCGGACCTTGTTCTCGAGGCTGTCGCGGCGGGCGGAGAGTCTCCCGAGTCGGTCATCCTGCGCGTCCTCGAACCCCCGGGAGGTAGCTGGACGATCCGACGTCCCGTCCGGGATTCCCCGTTGGTGCGGTCGGCCGCGGATGCCCCTGTCCGCTGTCGGTGCGGAACCGTTGTTCCCCTCGGCGGCGACGTCTACACTCTCACGACAGGCCCGGCGCTCGCGTGGGCCACCTTCCACGACCACAGGTTCTGTTCTCCGCGATGCGCACGAGGGCACGTCCTCGAAGTGGTCGAGGAGCTGGACTCCATCGACACGGCGACGGCGCGTGCGACCGTGTCCGACCTCCGTGAGGTGCTGCGGGAACTGGACCGGATCCTGGGAGCCCTTCTCGAGTCGTGACGTGGGACTGCCCAACCCGTCTCCCTGAGACGGCAGACCACAAGCGCTCGGACCTAGGGAGCCGCTCGTTCGCGCTCCTGGCTTCCGACCGGAAGGGGCGCTATGTCGCGGGTCTCTCGTGCGAGCGCGAACCGCTTCTCCGCGAGGAAGAGGAGGTTCCGCGTGCCGTCCCGCCAGCTCGAGAGCTTCGGAGGGCCCCACCGTTCTCGGTACTGAATGGGGACCTCGAGGAAGCGCACCCCGTGAACAACCGACTCGATCTTGAGCTCCTCGCTGAACGCCATCCCATCCGAGGTGAGGTGGAGCTTTCCGAGGATCTCCCGTCGAAAAACCCAGAACCCGCTCTGACTGTCCTGGAGCCCCTCCGGAAGTCCCTTCATGTATCGGTGGTAGGCGAGCCCGAGGAACAGGTTGAGGACCTGATTCCCCACTCGGTGCTCGGTCGTCATCGCCTTCCGGTCGAGGTATGCGAACCGGTTTCCCGTGATGAACTCCAAGTGCTCGTCGAGGAGCTTCTTGACGAGGCCGGGAATCGTTTCCACCGGATACGTTGCGTCCCCGTCCGCGGTCGCAATGACCGTCCCCTGCGCCGCGGCGAAGCCGGTCTTGTATGCCCTCCCGTACCCCGGGCGCCGCTCGATCAGGACCCGGGCGCCCGCGGCCTCGGCGATCGCCGCGGTGCCGTCCTCGGAGGCTCCGTCAACGACCAGAATCTCCCACTCGAGCGGGTTCCCCTGGAAGATGGTGGCGTTCGCCTCGACCGCGGCCGTTTGGAACAGCTTGAGGACGTGCCCGATCGACGCTGCCTCGTTGAGGGTCGGGATGACGAGCGTGGCCCGCATCGCTGGAGAGGCACCCAGCGGCCGACCTCTTAAAGTTCCTATCGGCGTCCCAGGTTCCACGAACTTGACACGGGTTCACGCATCCCGGGCACGAAGGTGGGGGAGCTTCCCGACGACGGCCGACGTCGGGATCTGGGCGACCGGTCGGAACTCAGCCGAGCTTCTCGAAGCACTCGGCCTCGGGCTTTTCGCTCTGATGACCGACCTCCGAAAGGTCCGACCGAAGGAGGAACGGGCGGTCAGCGCGTCCGGAGCCGACCCGACCGAGCTCGTCGTCGCCTTCCTCACCGAGCTCTTGGTGCTTCAGCAGACCGACGGGTTCCTCGCTCGGGAGGTCCGGGTCCGGCCGGTGGGCAACCCCCCGACCGCGCTCGTCGCGAGCGTCTCGGGCGAGCCGTTCGACCCGGACCGTCACACGTTTCGGACCGAGGTGAAGGCAGTGACCTTCCACGACCTGGTCTTCGAGCCGGCCACCGGCCGGGCCCGCGTGATCGTCGATATCTGACCGAGCCGAGGCTCGTTCGAGCGCTTCTCGGGCGGTCAGGGCATCCGGTCGACGATTTCTCGGAGGGCCTGCCCCGGGGCAGGTAGCTTCCCCGCTTTCCCGAGGATCCTCTCGATCGCAGCGAACGTGACGAGGAGGTCGGGCCAGTCGGCGATCCCCATGTGGCCGATCCGGAAGATCTTGCCGGTCAGCGCCCCCTGTCCGCCCTGAAGCAGGATGTTGTACTGACGCTCGAGCACCTTACGGAACTCGGGGTCGCCCATCCCGGGTGGGTTCTTCACGGCGGTCACCGTGTCGGAGGCGAACTTCGGGTCCGGGAAGAGCTCGAGCCCGAGCGCTCGGACCGCCGCGCGCGACGCTTCCGCGAGACGACGCGTCCTTTCAAGGCGTTGCTCGAGTCCCTCTTCCTTGAGGAGGAGCAGCGCCTCGCGGAGCGCGAGGAAGAGCGGGACCGCGGGGGTCCAGGGCGTGTCGTTCTTTTCGAGCGATTTCAAGTGCGCGGCAAGGTCGAGGTAGAACGTTCCGGGGTGAAGCGCCGCGACCGCCCGGTCGGAGAGATGAACGAGCGCAAGGCCCGCCGGGGCGGCGAGACCCTTCTGGCTCCCGGCGACCACCGCGTCCACGCCCCACTCCTGGATCGGGAGCGGGATCCCTGCGACGGCGCTGATCCCGTCCACAAGGAAGAGGGCGCCGGACGCCTTGACCGCCGGCGCGATCGCGGCGAGGTCGTTCGCGAGGCCGACGCTCGTCTCGTTATGTACGAGACAGACCGCCTTCACGTCCCCCTTCGAGAGCTCGGCCTTCACCGAGTCGGCCGGGACCGCCTGCCCCCACGGCGCCGTGAGGGTCGTTACGTTCGTCGCGCAGCGACGGACGATCGAGTTCGTGCGGTCACCGAAGTTCCCGTTCGCGAGGACGAGCGTGCGTCCGTCCTTCGGGACCAGCGAGGAGTACATCGCCTCGAGCCCGGCGGTCCCGCTTCCGGTGATGATGACCTGGTGACCCTTCGTCCCGAACAAGACCGGGAGGAGCTCCCGGATCTCGTTGACGATCCCATGGAAGTAGTCTCCCCGATGGTTCAGGGACGGCATCGACATCGCGCGGAGGACGCGCGGGTGGATGCGCACGGGCCCGGCGATCAGGAACGTCGTGGTCTCGGGGTCGAACGTCATCGAGGCCCTCCGGGGGCGGGGACGAGCGCGGTGAGGGGTTCGCCACGGAGCGCTCGGAGGACCTCGTCGACGGTGTCGGTCCCCGCCCTCGCCTGCGCCTCGTGCGTCGAGGCGCCGAGGTGCGGGGTCGGGATCACGTGGGGATTCGCAAGCAGTTCTCGGTTCATCGGGGGTTCCACCTCATAGACGTCGAGCGCGGCTCCGCCCAGGTGGCCGGAGGAAAGGGCGGCGAGAAGGGCGGCCTCGTCGACGAGGGCGCCGCGGGCGACATTGACGAGGAACGCGCCGGGCTTCATCCGCTCGAACGCGCGAGCGTCGAGGAGGTGGCGGTTCTCCTGCGTGGACGCGGCATGGACGCTCACGATGTCCGACTCTGCGAGGAGCTCGTCCAGCGACACCATCTTCGTTCCGTCCCCCGAGACGGGGACGAACGGGTCGTAGGCGAGCGCGCGAACGTGGAACGGCTCGAGCCGCCGGGCGACTTCGCGGGCGATCCGCCCGTAGCCGACGAAGCCGACCGTCTTCCCGGCGAGCTCGTGGCCATGGGTTCCGCGCTCCCACTTTCCCGATCGTGTCGACACGACGGAGTCGGAGAGCCCTCGGACGAGCATGAGGTAGAACGCCACCGCGAGCTCCGCGACGCTCTGGGTTGCGGCAGCGGGAGCGTTGACGACCCGGATCCCACGGGCGGCGGTCGCCGCGAGGTCGACGTTGTCGACCCCGACGCCCGCACGGGCGACCAGCTCGAGACGAGGCGCGTGGGAGAGGAGGTCCTTCGTCACCTTCGTTCGACTCCGAACGATGAGACCCCACGCGTCTCCGAGATGCTGGGGGAGCGACTTCGGGTCGCCGCTCGCATCCACCACCCGGCACGGACCCTGACCAAGGCGGAGGAGCGCCTCCCGGTCGATCGGGTCCGCGATGACGACCACTCGATCGGTGGACATCGACCCGGCGACCCGGACCGCGTTGAAAACCCTTTGCGTTCTTCCCGAGGCTACCGCGTCTTCGGGACGGGCGTCGCGTCGACCGCCGCCCGAACGATGTCGGCTCCGCGCACTCCGCGGATCCAGGGCTCGGGCTTCACGAGGATGCGATGCGCGAGTGCAGGAAGGGTGAACCCCTTGATGTCGTCCGGGACGACGAAGTCCCGTCCCTCGATGAGCGCACGAGCACGAGACAGCTTCTGGAGCGCGAGCGACCCTCGCGGGGAGGAGCCGACCTCGGCACGCACGTCCGCGCGGGTCGCCCGGACGAGGTCGACGATGTAGTCCGTGAGGCTCGGGTCGAGGGTGATCTCCTCCACGGCATGCTGCAGGTCGAGGAACGTCGACGCCTCCACGACCTTCGGCACCACGGCGTTCTCGACCTTGCGAGCCCGCCGGCGTTCCAGGATCTTCCGTTCCTCCTCCGGAGTGGGGTAGCCGATCTGCAGCCGAATGAGGAACCGGTCGACCTGCGCCTCGGGAAGCGGGTACGTGCCCTCGAGCTCGAGCGGGTTCTCGGTCGCGAGGACCAGGAACGGACGAAGCAGCGGGTACGTCGATCGTTCGCTCGTGACCTGGTACTCTTGCATCGCCTCGAGGAGCGCCGACTGGACCTTGGGCGGCGCCCGGTTGATCTCGTCCGCGAGGAGGATGTTCGTGAAGATCGGGCCTCGGCGGAACTCGAACTCCGACTGCCCGGTAGTCAGTACCTCACCGCCTGTGATGTCGTGCGGCAGGAGGTCGGCGGTGAACTGCACTCTCTGGAACTCGAGCCCCAGGGCAGCCGCGAACGACTTCGCGAGAAGCGTCTTTCCGAGACCCGGGAGGTCCTCGAGAAGGATGTGGCCGTCCGCGACCAGCGCGGTGAGGACCTGCTCGACGGCGACGTCCCGCCCGACGACCGCGACGTGCACGGCCTCGCGGACCCGGTCCGCGAGCCCCCGCGCTTCGCTCGGATTCATGGACTCCCGGTCGCCGACCGACGTTCGGAGAGATATATGGGGAACTCCACCGCGGCCGCATGCCCGACACGAGCGATGCCGGGGGCTGTTCCCCAGCCGTAACGACCTCCCTCACGGTAGGCGCCCGCCCTCTCCGGGGTCTGACCCCGGCTGGGGGTATCGGACACCGGGGTTGTCCTCACGTCATCCTCGGCGGACGACCCGTCCGCGTTGAGTCGAGAGGGACCCTTCGTCGGTACCCGGGCGCAGCGGTGCCGCGCCGTACGCCCTAGCGCCGCCGCCCCTATCAGCTTCACGCCTCCTCCTGGTCGAAGAGCGCAGGGCGACCGACCAGAAGCGCGATCGCTGCGATCGCGAACGCGAGGAGCGCTCCGGCCACTCCGATCGGAAGGGTGCCGGCGGGGAGGAAGAGCGCGGCCGACCACGCGACCCCGAGCGCGAGGGAAGGAATCGCGATCGTCGGGAACGCGCGCAGGGGCCCGCCCGCCGGTCGGGTCGGGTCGTCCGCCAACCAGACGAGGAAGGCAACCCCCGCGAGACCGGCGAGGAGCTTCGTGCCAAAGCCGACCGGAGCGAACGCGGCCTCGAGCACGACCGCGACCAGAACCGGCAAGGAG
>DASPTO010000145.1:0-2753 GCA_035623375.1 Thermoplasmata archaeon | reverse complement strand
AGCTACCGGATGTACCGGTCGGTCGTGTCGAGGTCGAACTTGGTCACGACCTTGAGTCGTCCGCCGTTCCCACCGGAGGCATACGCGAGGAACGGGTACATCTGCCAGAGGTCCCCTTCGGCCATCCGCGTGGCGAGGTGGTCCGGCCCGAAGGCGGTCCGCGTCACACGGGCCGTCACGTACCGAACCGAACGCTCGTCGAGGTATCCGAGAGAGTGCAGATACTCGTGCGCGAGGACCACGTACAAGAACGAATTCAGCTCCGTCGGGGAGCGAGCATGGGCCCGCATCGCGTCGACCAAACCCTCGTTGAGAACGATCAGGTTCCCGGTGACCTGCCAGTAGGCCCCGAGCTGAGGAGGCAGGTTCGAGAGACCGAGGCCAAGGCCGGGCCGCTCGATCCCCAGCACCTGGCGGACGGCATCCCGGACGACTCGGAATACAGCGTCGTAATCGGCCGGACCATCGAGGGCGTGCTCGAACGAAGAGCGCCGGTGTGGATCGACACGGTCCGGACCCGAGGGGATCGGCCCGACCGTGGGAGTGGCTTCGAAGGGTAGTTGCATACTCGGATCCACGGTCCGGCGGGAAATATAGGGTCGCTTACCGAAAGGAAACGAACCTACCCTGTTCGACACGTCGGAGTCGGGGCTACCGCCTTCCCCCCAGAGCCTATGAGCCGTCGACCCCATTCTGTCGGCGGCATGCCTCAACCGCAGGATGTCGTGTTCCCCCGTCGCCGCGAGCGGCAGGAGGACCGGCGCAAGGAAGGGCAGCACCGGAAGCTGCTCGACGAGTTCTTCGACCACTCGACGCTGCTCGCGGTCTCCCGCCTCGTGAACCGGGGGCTCTTTGACTCGGTGGACTTCCCGATCTCGACGGGGAAGGAAGGGGGGGTGTTCCGGGCAACGCTCGGGCCGGGGTTCCGTGCCATCAAGATCTATCGAGTCAGCAACACCGTGTTCCGGCACCTGCCGGTGTACGCTCTTGACTCGCTCCGCCGCGAATCGAGCGTCAAGAACTTCGGCGGGCTCGTCTTCGCGTGGACGCGACGGGAGCACACGATCCTCGGGCGCCTTGCGGACGCGGGTGTCCGGGCTCCCCGACCGTTCGGACACTATCGGAACGTCCTGGTCATGGAGTTCATCGGGGATGCGGAGGGAAACGCGGCCCCACGCTTGCTCGATGTTCCGATCGAGGACCCAGCCGCCCTCTACGAAGACCTGGTCCAGCAGATTGGCCGAATGGCTCGGGAGGCGAAGCTGGTGCATGGGGACCTCTCGCCCTACAACGTTCTGTACCAGGATGGTCACACGGTCCTGATCGACGTGGCACAGGCAATCTCTACGGACCACCCCGAAGCTCCGCGACTGATGGAGCGGGACGTCCGGAATTTCGCGAAGTTCCTCGGGCGGCTCGGCTACTCGGTCGCACCGGAGGATTTCCTGGAGGCGGTCGGGGCCAAGACCATCGGTCCACCGCCGGCGGAGGCCTAACGATGCCGACGCTCTACGCTCGCGTCCCCGAGGACCGAGTGGCCGTCGTGATCGGACCGGGGGGAAGGACGCGCAAGGAGATCGCGGTGGCGACCTCGACCTCGATCGTGGTGGACGCGGAGGAGGGGGAGGTCTGCGTCGCGGGGCCGGACACGGACCCGATGGGGGTCCTCAAGGCGCGCGATATCGTCGTCGCCATCGGCCGTGGCTTCTCACCCGAACGTGCGATGCGCCTCCTCAAGGAGAACACGTTCCTCGGGGTCCTCGACATCAAGCTCGCAACCGGCCATCACGAGAAGGAGGCGCTACGCCGCATTCGCTCGCGGGTGATCGGGACCCGAGGGCGGGCTCGCGCGCGCATCGAGGAGCTCTCGGGCTGCTCGGTGAGCGTTTACGGGTCGACCGTGGCTCTCATCGGCGAGGAGGAACAGCTCGACCGCGCCACGCGTGCCGTGGAACTCCTCGTGAAGGGGAGCGAGCACTCCACCGTCTTCCACCTCCTTGCGCGGCTCAAGCGAGACGACGCGGTCAAAGAGGCCACGAGCGGGGACGACGCGGGAGACCTCGGAGGGTAGCTTCGTGGGGAAGACTCTCTCCCTCGAAGGAGCCGGGCTCGAGTGGGCCCGGAAGCAGTTCCAGCGGTACTACGAATCGACGGAGGTTCCGCCCCCGCACCGCCTGGCCCGTCGCGAGTTTGCAGCGTTCCCGTTCACCACCGAGACGTTGATGCGTCGGCACGCGACCCTTCGGACCCCGGAAGAGTTCCGGCTCTTTCTGCGGCGCGAGACGCCGCGCCATGTCTACTATTCGTCCGCGTACTACCGCAAACCGGCCGAACCGACGATGGCGGCGAAGGAGTGGCTTGGTGCCGACCTCATCTTCGACCTCGATTCCGACCACCTGCGCGGCGCGGAGTCTCTCGACTACGCCGCTCAATTGGCCCTCGTCAAGACGCGGCTGGTGGCGCTCGTTGACGACTTCCTGTTCGGCGACTTCGGGATCGACCCGGCCTCTACGTCGTTCGTGTTCTCGGGTGGCCGCGGGTACCATGTTCACGTGCGGGACGAGCGGTTCCTCCCCCTCACGAGCCCCGAACGCCGAGAGCTCGTCGACTACGTCCTGGGGACCGGCTTCGACCCGATGATGGTCGTCGAGGGGCGGAGGACGGATTTCCGCTCGGGGGCGACGGTCGCGACCGTCGAAGACGAAGCCGAGGTGAGCGGAGCCCCGGGCCGGGTGCCGCGGACCCGGTCGCTC
>DASPTO010000144.1:0-2383 GCA_035623375.1 Thermoplasmata archaeon | reverse complement strand
CACTCGGAAGGCGCGTTGGGTGCCGCCTCGGTTCGCCCTTCGCGCGACGCCCGGCATCTCGACTCGCACGGCCGGTCGGACTGCATGGGCCGCCTCGCCCGTCTCCTCCCCGGCAGTCACCGAGGTCGTCCGTGGCCGGGCGATTCTCACAGGGCGGGAGGTGGCCAAGGGTCTGCCTCGGCCCAAATCAGGGTCGTTCGACCAGCTTAAAGCTACGGACAGGGAATCCGCGGCCGATGCCGAGCCGGACCGAATACCTCGTCATGAACACGGAGCGACCAAGAGAGTTCGTGAACATCACGGAGCGGGTCCGCAAGGTGGTTCGGGCGAGCGGGGTCACCGACGGCCTCGTCCTCGTCTCCTCGATGCACATCACCGCCGCGGTCTACGTGAACGACAACGAGTCCGGTCTCATCCGCGACATCGCGGCGTGGGCGGACCGACTCGCTCCGCCGGGAGACTACGAGCACCATCGGACCGGCGAGACGAACGGCGACGCGCATCTCAAGAATCTCCTTCTCGGTCACCAGGTCGTCCTCCCGGTGACGAAGGGTGACCTCGACCTCGGTCCATGGGAGCAAGTATTCTATGCCGAGTTCGACGGTCAGCGACCGAAGCGCGTGATCGTGAAGGTCGTCGGCGACCGGTGAAGTGTTCTGTGTGCTCACCGGCGCGACCGAATGGGCTCGCGCAGGTCCCAGAACGAGTCGAGGTCCTATCCTTCTAAGGAGGGGTCTCCCGCCGGCCCGCCGCCCTTGGGTCGAGGGAGCGGAGCGCGCGGGTCCACGAGCGGGACCTTCCGCGCGATCTCCCGCGCCATCGCGGAACACGAGGACGGGGCGACAGGCCTCAAGGTGTAGCCGGGGAGAGCGAGGTCGTACGTGACGACCTTCTTCTCGGCGATCGTCTCCCACACGGCCCGGAAGACCCGGTCGGCCGCTTCGCTCTCGCCGATGTGCCGAAGGAGAAGCTCGAGACAGAGGATCTCGGCAACGGGGTCCGCCTTGTCCTGGCCCGCGTACTTTGGCGCAGAGCCGTGGACCGGCTCGAAGACCGCGAGCTCGTCTCCGTAAAGAGCGCCCGGGGCGACCCCGAGTCCGCCGGCAAGCCCCGCACAGAGGTCGGAGAGGATGTCCCCGAAGAGGTTCGTCGTGACGATCACGTCGTACTCCTCGGGCTTCTTCGCGAGCTGCATGCACATGTTGTCGATGAGGCGTTCGTCGCCCTCGATATCCGGGTACTGCGGTGCGATCTCGCGGAAGACCGACTGGAACAGCCCGCCGGTCGTCTTCATGATGTTCGCCTTGTGGACGGCTGTCACCCGGTGGCGACGCTGCCGACGCGCGAGCTCGAAGGCGAAGCGGATGATCCGCTCGGACGCTTTTCGGGTGACGATCGCGACCGTCTCCGCGGCGGAATGCTCCCGGTCGACCCAGTGTTCGACTCCTGAGTAGAGCCCCTCGGTCGCTTCTCGGACCACGACGAGGTCGGTCTCGGGGTACCGGGTCCCCTCCCCGGCGATCGAACGGGCGGGGCGCACGGATGCGAACAGGTCGAGCTGCTGACGGAGGGCGACGTTGACGGAGCGGAAGCCGCTCCCGATCGGAGTCGTGATCGGCCCTTTGAGCGCGAGGCGGTTCTTCCGGATCGACTTCAGCACGTCGTCGGGAAGCGGAGAGCCGGTCGAGGCGATTGCTTTCTCCCCGGCGTCGACCACGTCCCAGTCGAGCGAGACCCCGGTCGCATCCGCGACGACTCGAGCCGCGTTTGTGACCTCCGGACCGATCCCATCTCCCGGGATCAGCGTGACCCGACGACCCATCGGTGAGCTCCCGGCCTGCGCCAGCTCCAGAGGGATTTAAGCAGCCGGCCGCCGACGAGCCTCACGCAGGCGTCCCGGTGCCCGGAAGGCGCTCGAGGACCGCGCGAAGGACGCTGTCGCGGACCTTTCCCTCATCGGTCGCGGTCGTCCAGAGAACGATGACGCCATCCCAGGTCTTTTCCGAAATATCGGCGACCTCGAGCCGAGGGGGCGAAGCGCTCGGAGAGACGCCCGGAAGCCCGCTTGCCACCTCGCGAAGGGCTTGCTCCACACGCGACACGGGGATCGATTGAGGGAACGTCATCCGCACGCGGAGGGCACGGGGTTTCCCCGGGACTTGGTGCAAGCTGAGCGCGTTCAGGACGATTCCGTTCGGGAACTTCGCGAGCCCGCCGGAGTCGAGTTCGATGACAGTGTAGATGAGCCCGACGTCCCGGACGACTCCGGAGTAGCCCGGATACATCATCTCGTGCGGATAGCTCGGGGCGAGGGCACCATAGCTCGACGTGACGAAGGAGACCCGGTCCCCAGGGCGGTATGGGTCGGCGAGGACGATGAGGA
>DASPTO010000143.1:0-8998 GCA_035623375.1 Thermoplasmata archaeon | reverse complement strand
TGCGCTTCCAGGAGATCCTTCACGGGTCGATCGGCCGTGACCGCCGCGCCGCGAGTCTTGGAATCTATCCGGTCGAGCGGCTTGAGTTCCCGGTCCGGTACTCGCTCGAACCGATGCCGTCTGTCCGGTTCGTTCCACTCGATGGCGCCGATGAGATCGGCGCTCCCGAATTCTTCCGGGACCATCCGATGGCACACGCGTACGGGTCGATGGGACGGGCCGGGGATTCTTGCTTGACCCTCCGGGACGCGAATGGTGTTGTCCTGAGCCTTCCTCCGGTTCTGAATGGTCGAGCGGCCGGAGAGGCTCGGGTGGGAGACCGGGAACTTCTCATCGAAGCAACGGGCACTCGGAATCGGTCGGTCGTCGAGGCGGTCGGCCTCATGCTCGTTCCGTTCGTCGCGCAGGGTTGGGAGGTCTCTTCGCTTCCCGTCGAGCGCTCCGGTACCGGCCGGTCGAGTGGGGCGTCGCTGGTCGATCCCCACCCGGTCGAGTTCCCGAGCTCCGTCCTCCGGGAGCTCGGGGGAGAAGGTCTCTCTGCGGCAGTCGTCGAGCGACGGCTGGCCGAGGCGCGCTTGGCCGGGCATCCCCGGCATGGAGGATGGCTCGTCGATGCGCCTCCGTGGCGTCCGGACCTCACGACCGCGGTGGACGTGGGAGAGGATGTCCTGCTGGCAGAAGGGGTGCGAAGCGAAGAAGGAATTCTTCCGGTGAGCCGGACGCGCGGCCGGCTGCGGGCCGAGACGCTCTTTCGCCGGAAGTTCGCGTCGTCCCTGCTCGGGCTCGGCCTGGCCGCTCCTCACACGCCGCTCCTCGTCTCGGAGGGCGCGGTCGCCCGGGTCGGAGGCGAGCCACCTCTCCACATTCGCAATCCGGTCTCCGCGGAATTCGCGTTCGTCCGCGACCGCCTCCTCACCTCCCACTTGGAGGTGCTTGCCCGGAACACACGGCACGGCTATCCCCAACGCTTCGGCGAAGTTGCTCCGGTGGTAGTTCCGGCGCCCGGCACAGAGACGGGGGCACAGACCCGGTATCACGCGGGCCTCATGATCGCCGCGGACACCTCAGGTTTCGCAGAGGCGGCCTCCCTCGTCGAGTACCTTCTTCGAACCGCCGACGTAACCGCAGTCCGTGAGCCGGCGGTGATCCCTGGGACCATCGCCGGGCGCGCAGCGCGAGCCAGGGTCGCCGGGGAACCGGTCGCCGAGCTCGGCGAGATCTCGCCCGCGATCCTGACCCAGATGGGGGTTCCGGTCCCCGTCGCATGGGCCGAGGTCGACCTGAGCGCTCTCTGGACGCTGGTCGCACCGCGCACAACCGATTAATAGCGCTCCCCCGGTCCAACCGCGATGACACGGACTCGACGGGGCTCCGCTCGGTCCGCTGCGCGCCGCCGATGGGAACGGGCTGCGCGTCGCGCGATCGGCTCCCGAGTGGACGGCGGGCGGTTGCCGATTCTCGTGGACGCTCCGCCCGACCCGGACGCGGCGTTCCTCGAACAGATCAGGTTCCCCGGCGAGCCCCCGTTCACTCGGGGGATTCAACCGACGATGTACCGGGGTCGCTTCTGGACGATCCGTCAGTACTCGGGGTTCGGGACGGCGGAGGCGACCAACGAGCGGTTCCAGTTTCTCCTGAAGGGAGGTCAAACCGGCCTCTCCGTCGCATTTGACCTTCCGACGCAGAACGGATACGATTCCGACCATCTGCGAGCCCGCGGAGAGGTAGGCCGCTGCGGCGTTCCGGTCGCTTCCCTCGGCGACATGCGCACGCTCTTCCGGGGGATCCCCCTCGACCGGGCGACCGTCTCGATGACGATCAATGCGACCGCGCCGATCCTGCTCGCGTTTCTCGTGGCGGTCGCCGAGGAGAATGGCGTGAGCCGCTCCCGTCTCGGGGGGACCGTCCAGAACGACATCCTGAAGGAGTACATCGCTCGCGGGACGTACATCTACCCGCCGGGCCCATCGATGCGGCTCACGGTGGACCTGATCGAGTTCGCGACCCGAGAGATGCCCCAGTGGAACTACATCTCGGTCTCGGGCTACCACATGCGGGAGGCGGGCGCCACCGCAGTGCAGGAGGTGGCGTTCACGCTCTCCAACGCGATCGCCTACGTGCGCGCCGTGCGCGAGCGGGGCCTCGACCTCGACGAATTCCTCCCGAGGCTCTCGTTCTTCTTCTCCTCCGACCGCAATTTCCTCGAAGAGGTCGCGAAGTTCCGGGCCGCTCGTAGGCTCTGGGCTCGAATCGTCACGGACGAGTTTGGCGCGAAGTCGAACCGGTCGAAACAGCTCCGGTTCCACACCCAGACCGCCGGCTCGAGCCTGACCGCGCAGCAGCCCGAGCTGAACGTCGTTCGCACCACGCTCGAGGCGCTGGCCGCGGTCCTCGGAGGGACGCAATCGCTCCACACGAACGCCCTCGACGAGGCGCTCGGGCTTCCGACCGAACCATCCGCTCGTCTCGCCCTGCGCACGCAGCAGGTCCTCGCCGAGGAGTCCGGGGTGGCGAACACGGTCGACCCGCTTGGTGGCTCATACGAGATCGAGTACCTCACCGACCAGGTCGAGGCGGGGGCGAGGGAGTACCTCGACCGGATTGAGTCAATGGGGGGCGCCCTCGTGGCGATCGAGCGTGGTTTCGTCGCGGGGGAGATCGCCAAAGAGGCGTACCGCGTCGCGCGCGCCCGCGAGCGGAAGGAGGAGATCGTGGTCGGCGTGAACGAGTACACCGAGGGAAATCCCCGATTCTCGCTCTTTCCGGGGACCGGCGGTCCCGGAGTCAAAGTGCAGCGCATCACGGCCGCCGAGGAGCGTCGGCAGATCGCTGGGCTGCGCGCATGGAGAATGGAACGTGACCGACCCAAGGTCGATGCGGCGCTCGCGGCCCTCCGCGCCACCAGCGAGGGAAAGGCGAACGTCATGCCGGAGGTCCTGCGGGCGGTCCTCGCGGGAGCAACGCTCGGAGAGGTCGCCGACGTCTGGCGCGACACATTCGGTGAGCAGCCTCCTTCGAAGGCATTCTGACGGGGAAGGTCATCGATGAACGTCGACCACATCGGGATCGTCGTGGCGAGCATCCAGGATGCCCTCGGCTATTGGACGAAGTTCCTCGGCGAGCCCAACGGCCCGCCCGAAGAAGTTCCCGGGGGTGGGGTCCGGGTGGCGTTTCTGGGTTCGGCCGGGACACACATCGAGCTGGTCGAGCCGACCCGGCCCGACTCCCCCGTCTCGAAGTTCCTCGCCACCCGGGGCGGAGGGATCCACCATGTCGCGTTCGCGGTTCCCGACGTGAACGCCGCGCTCCGCGATGTCGAGGCGAGGGGGGGCCGGTTGATCGACCGTACCGGCCGCCCGGGCGCGCGAGGACGACGCGTCGGGTTCGCACATCCTTCGGCCTTCGGAGGAATCCTTGTGGAGTTCGTGGAGGAGCTTCGATGAGCCGGATCACGGCGGTCGACCTCTTCGGAGTGTACGATAGTCGAGCCCGTCCGACCGTCGAGGCGACGGTCGTGCTCGCCTCGGGGGCTACGGGTCGGGCCAGCGCACCCAGCGGCGCGAGCACGGGGGCCCACGAGGTTCTCGCGTTCCCGAAAGGGGGCGTACCCGAAGCCCTCGAGAAGTTCCCTTCGAAGGTCGCTCCGCGGCTCATCGGGCTCGATGCGTCCGACCAGTCGGCCGTCGACGCCGCCCTCCACGATGCGGACGGAACCCTCGACTTCTCTTCGATCGGGGGGAACACGGCAACTGCGGTGTCGGTCGCTTCGGCGCTCGCGTGCGCCACCGAAACGGGAACGCCACTATGGAAGATCCTTGCGAGGCCCGGCGTCGACGGAAAGTCGTTCCCAGCGATCGTAGGGAACTGCCTCAACGGCGGCCGTCACGCGATTGGGGGGCCCGACATCCAGGAGTTCCTCGCCTTCGCCGATTGCCCGCGGCCCCAGGACTCGATCCGAGCCGCCGCGCGTGTCCACGGGCTGGTCGGCGAAGCCCTCCATCGTCGATTCCCGAAGGCGGCCCTGGGGCGTGGGGACGAGGGAGGGTGGGTCGCCGCAATCTCGAACGTGGATGCGCTCGGGATCCTCTCGGATGCGTGCGCCCAGGCGCGCGATGAGCTCCACCTCGAGGTCCATCCGGGCCTCGACCTCGCGGCGAGCGAGTTCTTCGACGACGGGCAGTACCGGTACCGAGAGCAGACGCTCGACACGGAGGGACAGCTCGGCTTCGTCTCGAAACTCGTCGACCGGTTCGACCTCCGGTACGTCGAGGACCCGTTCGAAGAGGAATCGTTCGATGCGTTCGCCGCGCTGACGAAGGCGGTCGGACGTCGTGCCCTCGTGGTCGGCGACGACCTCTACGTGACGAACGAGCGGCGGCTCGCGCGCGGAGTGGAGCGACATGCCACGAACTCGGTCTTGATCAAGGTCAATCAGGTCGGCACGATCACGGACACGGTACGGACCGTCGACCTCGCTCTTAGCCGCGGACTCTCGACCATCACCTCGCACCGTTCGGGAGAAGTACCCGAAGGATGGCTTGCCCACGTCGCCCTCGGGACCGGGGCTCGGGGGCTCAAGTGCGGGATTCTGGGCGGAGAACGGGTGGCAAAGCTAAATGAACTCCTGCGGCTCGGCCGCGCCACCGGAATCTGACGGAATGCCCGACGAGGAGACCGCGACCGAACAGCCGCTGTCGGCGAGCGAGGGCCAGGATATCCAACCCGGCGAGCTCCTGATCCCCGAGGATACCTATCTCACCTCGGGTGTCCACATCGGCACCCAGCAGAAATCGGCCTCGATGCGACGGTTCGTCTTCAAGGTCCGGTTCGACGGGCTGCACGTCCTCGATGTCCGGGAGACCGACCGCCGAATCCGGATCGCTGCCAAGTTCCTTGCGAGGTTCCCCCCGGACCGGATCCTCGTCGTGTCCCAGCGTCAGTACGGCCAGAAGCCTGTCCGGGTCTTCGCGAAGACCATCGGGGCGGTCTCGTTCGCGGAGCGGTTCGTTCCCGGCTGTCTCACGAACCCAAACCTCGAGGAGTACTTTGAGCCGAAGGTGTTGGTCGTCACCGACCCCGCGACCGACCAGCAAGCGCTCAGCGAGGCGGTCTCGATCGGGATCCCGGTCGTCGGACTGTGCGACGTGAACAACGAGACGCGCAACGTCGACCTCGTCATCCCGGCGAACAACAAAGGGCGCGTGGCCCTCGCCACCGTCTACTGGCTGCTCGCGCGCGAGGTGCTGAAGGCCCGCGCCGGGGGCGCCGAGCTCGAGTATCCCCTTAGCATCGAGGATTTCCAGGCCGCCCTCTAAAAACGTCTTCGACCCGGCGACCTCGGGACCTCCTTCACCTCGACCTTTTATCGGCCGACCGTCTTCATTCGGCGTGAGCGCTCCGAAGCCGGGACTCCTCGAGCTTCTCTCCGAGCACGGGGTCCCCGAGAAGGGGGCGCGTCTCTACCTCGCCGCCTGCCGGGGGGGACCGATGACCGCGAGCGAGCTCGCGCGGGTCTCGGCCGTGAACCGCGTCGAGGCGTACCGATTGATCAAGCAGCTGAGCACCGACGGGCTCCTTCGTGCGACGGGAAGCCGCCCCCAGAGGTTCGAGGCTCTGTCGCCCGACGACCTCGTGGACCGCTGGATCCACCACGCTTCCGAACGGCTTCGGCAGCTCGAGCAGGACCGCGACCGGATCCTGGCAGAATGGGAGGAAGCGCGTACCGAGCTCGAGGCCCACGACCCTCGCAAGTTCGCGGTTCTCGAGGGGACCGAAGCGATCCGCCGATTCCTCTTGAAGCGGATCGGCGCAGCCGAACGGGAGATCTTGGTGAGTGCGAGCGAGCGGACCCTTTCGCGCTTCATCGACCTGGGCCTCGACCGGGCGTTCCGCGAGGCCAGTGCGAGAGGGGTCAAGGTCCGCATCGTGACCGAGGTGCACGCCCAGAACCTCGTCGAGGCCAAGCACTTCGCGGGGTTCGCGGACCTCCGCCACTCCAGCAACCCCGTCGCGAACCGCGCGGTCGTGGTCGACCGTCTGGGTTCGCTCGTCTACGTCTCGAGCGAGGACGGTCTCGGCCGGTCCGGGGAGGAACAGGTCGCCCTCTGGTCCTCGGCGCCGATGTTCCTGCGACTCGCGCGCGAATACCACCGTCGGCTTTGGCTGCCGGCGACGCGCGCCGAGGCGCGGTTCGTGGAGCTCGAGACCCCTGCCGAGGCCGTCCTGCCGGTGGTCGCGGGAAAGGAAACGATTCCGTTCCAGCGTCTCAAGGACGTCGCGAAATTGGGGATGCGCGCTTCGGGGGTGCGAGAGTTCCAGCTTCACCTTCCCGAGCTCATCGAGACGATCGCGCGCCAACTGGGACGCGAGATCGCCGAGCAGCTCGAGGGGCGGACCCCGGAGGAACTCGCTCGCGCGCTCGGACTCTACTACGAGACCCACACGATGGGTCATCTCACGACCGTTCGGGAACGACCCCTCACCCTGCGAGTGACCGGTTGTTTCGCCTGCACGAGCGATTCGCCCGAGATCGGGCGGGTGATGTGCCCCGAGCTCCTCCGCACGATCCTCGAATCCCGACTGGGTCACCGGTGGGAGGTCTCGAAGCCCGACCCCACAAAGCACGCGACCCGCGGGTGTCTCTTCACCGCGACACCCGCCTGAAACCGCATGCTACACCAGCGCATGGTGTAGCATGTGTAGCATACAAAGGATACACAAAAGGCACCAATCTATAAATACTGGTCCCCGTTTTCAGAAGGCTACAAGCTATGAAGACCAGTACACCCACCCCCTCGGGACACCGTCCTCGAGCGACCAGCGTGAAGGCTCCTGCCCGGCCCACTCCTACGGAAGTCGGCGCCGTGGCTTCCCCCTCTCCCCCCGTGGCGGACGTCTGCCCGAACTGTGGCTCCTCTCACCTCATCCGGGACGAGATCCGAGGCGAGATCGTCTGCGCCGACTGCGGCCTCGTCGTCGACCAGAGTGCCCTCGTCAGTGACCGCGGACAGCGTGGCTCGAAGGAAGACACGGGCCGTGAGGCGCGGGGCTGGGGACCCGTCATCTCTCCCCTGATGCCCGACAAGGGACTGTTCAGCGAGATCGGGGTTCCCACGCGCGACTTCCAGGGCAACTCGCTCTCGAGGAACACCTCGCTCAAGTTCTACCACCTCCGGAAGCTGAATCACCGCCTTCGGGCGGCGAGGACGCACCAGAGGAACCTCGTCGTCGCTCTCGGCGAGCTGAACCGTCTCGCCGGTGTCCTGGGCCTCTCCCGGGAAGTAAAGGAGTCGGCGACCTACATCTACCGTCGAGCGCTCGAGCACAAGGCGACCCGCGGAAAGAAGATCGTCGCGCTCGTCGCGGCCAGCGTCTACGCAGCCTGCCGCCAGTGCCATGTCCCGAGGACGATGAAGGAGATCATCGCCCATTCGAAGGCGACCAAGATCGAGGTCGGCCGGGCCTACACTCTGCTCGCACGCGAGCTCAAGCTGGGCCTGAAGCCCGTCGAGCCGCGCGACTACCTCGTTCGGTTCACGCAGGATCTGAACCTCTCGAAGGAGGTCCGCCAGAAGGTCCTCTCTCTGCTCGAGCAGGTCGAGCAGGTCTACTCGACGAGCGGGGTGCTCCCGAACGGGATCCTCGCGACGATCATCTACATCGCGTCGAACCTGATGGGCGAGCCGCGCAGCCAGGACCGCATCGCCGCGGTCGCCAACGTGACGCCCGTCACGATCCGCAACCACTACAAGGAGCTCCTCGAGCTCCTCGGGCTCCCGAAGAACCTGACCAACCCTCAGGCGCGCGGGAGCCTCCCCGCCGAAACGACGGTTTCGGACGAGAAGGTCGAACTCGGGGCTCCGGCGGCCGGTCACTGATCTGGGTCGGGTCCCGGGGGTCCGCCCCGGAAACCAGATGAACTCGCGGGCAGCTCTCGTTCCGTGGCGGCGGTCCCGACTCTAAGCTACTCCTCGTTCCGTACCTACGAGGAGTGTCCGCTCCGCTGGCGGTTCCTCTACATCGACAAGCTCCCGGAGGTTCCCCGGGGCTACTTCACGTTCGGCCGCGTCGTCCACGCAGTCCTCGAAGATCTCGTGGCACCGCTCGTCGTGCCGACCGCGCGACGCGCCGGCGAGAGCGACCGTCAGCGGACTCTGGACGAATTCCATGCGCGTGGGACCGAAGCCGCCCCGCCCCGATGGATGACCCCCGACGAGCTCCTCGAGACGTACTCGCGCGAATGGTCGAGCGAGGGGTACACCTCTTCCGAGGAGGAGTCGCGATACAAGGCGCTCGGTCGAGAGCTCCTCCTGCGGTACTACGACTTCCTCCTTCGAGAGCGGCCAGCCCCGGTGTCGGTCGAGGAGCATCTCGAGGCGCGCTGGGAGGGGATCCCAGTGCACGGCTACATCGACCGGATCGACCGGAACCCGGCCGGCGGCCTCGAGATCGTGGACTACAAGACGTCCCGTGACCTGTCCAGCGACGACGCCCGCGAATCCGACCAGCTCAGCCTCTATCAGGTCTTGGTCGAGAACAACTATGCCGAGCCGGTCCACGGGCTCACTCTCTACCACCTGAGGTCTCTCACTCCCTTACGGACGGAGCCACGCGACCGCACGGCGCTCGTCGGGCTCCACGACCGTTTCGGAACCGTGCTCGATGGGATCCGTGCCGAGGCGTTCGAACCGGCCCCGGGCCGGCATTGCTCGCGATGCGACTTCCGGGACCGATGTCCCGAGTTCCGTTCGGTCCCGCCCGTCGAGGGGGCTCGGCTCCGCGCTCTCGTCGACCGGTTCGAAGCGCTGCGGGCAGAAGAGGGTCGGCTCGAGGTCGAGCTTCGGCGCACTGCCGATGAGCTCCATCGTGCCGCGGAGGAACTCGGCGTCCACCGGGTCCCGGGGAGCCGGACGACCGCGGTGCGTCGCCGGGAGGAGGCGTGGCAGTACTCGCTTGACCATGTTCGACCTCTGCTCGAACGAACCGGACTCGCTTCGCG
>DASPTO010000142.1:0-15249 GCA_035623375.1 Thermoplasmata archaeon | reverse complement strand
GCTGAACCGGCGGGCAGCCCTACCCGGTCTCCGATGCGGACCCTCGCAACGGGAAGGACGCGACCGTCCGGTGCGTCGCCCCCCGAGAGGAGAGATCGCTCTCCTTGAGGACGAACTCACCGACGTGGAAGCGACGAGGTTGGGGGGACGGTACCGTCCCGCGGAGCAGCTCGACCGCTTTTCGATGGTCGGTTCCCGAGCGAACCCGAAAGAGGGTGAGGTGCGGCGAGAAGGTTCCCCGTCGGTCCGGCTCTCCTTCCCCCTCGAGAGCTTCCCGGACGCGCGACGCGAGCCGGGTCATCTCCGCCGCGCCCTCCGTCATCCCCACCCAGACGACTCTCGGTCGGTCGGGTGAGGGGAACGCCCCGACCCCCTCGAGCGTGGCGTCGAACGGTGCCACCTTCTCCCCGACGGGGCCGAGCGCCTCCGCGATCGGACCGACGCGCTCGCGGGGGATCTCACCGAGGAACAGGAGGGTGAGGTGTTCCGGTGCCGGCCCCCGTCGACTTTCCCCGGAGGGAGGCGGCACTTCGACCGCGACGAACGCGCGCACCGACCCACGAAGCACCCTCCCGCACTTACCTGTTCGTTCTGAGGTCCGGGCAAGGGAGAGGTGTTCGGACCGGTAGGGTCCAGACCTGCGCTCGGTCCACGCCCAGGCCCATCGACCGAAGCACGGCTCGGACGCGTCGAGCTCGGTACGCATCTCCCACCACGAAGAGCACGAACGCTCCCCGGTGGAGCGCCTTCTGTACCCCATGGCGAACCCGTTCCGCTCTCAGTGCCCCCGAGACCTCGGCCTCGACGTGCACGTCCCGGCCATGGAAGAACCTCCATGCCCACCCCGTGCGGGCCTGCTCGACCTCGTTCCGAAGGTCGGCGGGTACGTAGAGCTTGTCCCGACCCGGAAGCAGGCGCAGTCGCGCGTCGGGAAGCGTGGTGTCGAAGCGGCCCTGCCGTACGATCTCGAGCCGGTACCCGCGCCGGGCAAACGCTCGGAACGCCGCCATGAGGAGCGCCCGATGTTCTCCCGTTTCGCGTGCGGCACCGGTCGGTGCGGTGAGCCCGAGCCATCGCTCGCCCGCCGGCGTCAGTCGGAGACCCTGAGCCGTTTCGTCGAGAAGGGTCCCTTCGCGCAGCAGCTCCCCGAGCCGGTCGTGGAGAAGGGCGGTCTCGACCCCTGGACCCGGGAGGGACAGCGCTGCCGCAACGGCCTCCTCGCGGGGAATAGGCGTTCTCATCTCCGTGCGGGAGAGCGTCGCGAGGAGCACGCGTTCTGTCGTGGCATCGCGGGCTTCGCGACCATCGGCTCGGTAGTCCTTCGTCGAAAACTCCTTCCGGGTCGCAACGACCGCATCGGTCCACCGGGCCGGGTCGAAGGGCGGCGGCGCCGCCTCCGGTGGGATCGGGCGGATACGCTCGGCGAACGAATCGAGGACGAGCCCCTGACCGGTCGGAAGGTGGGGAAGGAGCGCTCTCGCTTCGACGGGACCGAGCCCGAGCCAGACGCCGACCTCGCGGGCCGACGGCTGAGGCACTCGGAACGTGACGAACCCACGAAGCGCCCCGCGAGCCGCGCTCTCGAGCTCTCGAGAAAGCCGCTCCGGGTACTGCGTGGCGACGATCGTCCGGAGCCCGAACTTCCTTCCTTCGCTGAGTAGTTCGGCGACCAGACGAGGCGAGAGCGCCTGCACCTCGTCCAGCACGACCGCGACACGGAGCGGACGGTTCTGCCGCTCCGCGACCGCCGCCACCCCGAGATAGACCCGGGTCAGCACGAGGGTCGCCGCGAACCCGACCGCTTCGGGTCCGAGGCTTGCGAACGGCAGCCGTACCAGGACTGCCCTCCCGTTCTCGAGCAGGCTCTCCACTGGAAGGCCTCCCTCTTCCGGGGCGAGAAGTTCGCGCAACGCCGGCACGAGCACGACCTTCGAGAGGCGGGTCGCCGCCGACCACAGGAACTCGGGGTTCCGACGAACGACCGGTGCGAGCTCGTCCAGAAAGCGGGCAAGCTCGCTCGAACGCGTGGCGAGACGCGAAGCGTCTCGTCGGTCCGGGTCCGTCAAGAGGTCGTAGACATCGGTCAACGTTCCGCCGGCCTCGAGGGCGAGCCGGACGAAGGTGTCGAAGATCCGCTCGAGCCGGAACCCCCAGTAGATGTCCGTCCCGTCCGGGCTCAGCCGCTTGAGCGCCGCGACGAGGTGCGCGGCCGCGCGGTCCCGCGACCCTTCGGTGGTGAGCGCGGCGATCCCGGGAATCGGCGGAGCGCTCGCGTCGACGGCGACCACACCAACCCGAGACCGGGCGGGGAGTCGCGCGAGGATCGCCGGGCCAAGGTCTCCATGAAGGTCGAGCGCGAAGAGGGCCTCTCCCCGTTCGACGGCGAAGGCTGCCCAACGAGCGAGGTAGGTCGTCTTTCCGGAGCCAGAGGCGCCGAGGACGATCCCCGGGGTCTCTACCGAGATCTCTCCCGAGCCTCCGGTCGAGGGAGGCGCCCCGAAGGCGGACCGGGCCGCCACCTCGGGGGGCCGTTCGAACCATCCGTCCCGAGGAATGGTCCGAAATCCGCCTCTCTCCCAGTCGCGACGGGAGCCGAACCCGAGGACCCGAAAGCTAGCGGGAGCCTCGGAGGTGAGACTCCACTGCGCGGCGACCGACGCCCCCACGGCATCGGCCCGGTTGTCGAGGGTCGCTCTCGTCCGAGCCGCGAAGCGAAACCTCCGGGCGAGCCAGAGGTTCCCGTGGCGGCCCGGAAGCCAGAACGTCTGGACGCCGAGCCAGCTCCCGTCCGAGACGCCCCAGCCAGCTCCAAGACGGTCCACGACCGGTCGCTCCTCTCCGGGTCGGTCGAGGCCGCTGCTCCCGAGTTGGACGAGGGTGCCAACTCGCTCCCACTCGAGCGATGACGGCGGCCTTGGGGCGGAAGCGGCGGAGGCCTCGACCCGGACCGTGATTCCGGCGGGACTGTTGCGGACGAGGTTCACGAGAGCCGGCGGCCGGACGGTGACGCTCACCAGCGAACGGTCGGACGAACTCTCGAGAAGAACGGCCGCGGGGGGAGCCGAGGAGGCGAGGAGTCGGGCGAGGGATCCGTACCATGGGACCAGGTGGGAGGGGGCTCCTTCGGGGGCGACGGTGACCGCGTCGGGAGAGCTCACGGGCGCCGCCCCGAGGCGGTGGCGCGTTCGACCAGTGCGTCCACCTCGGCGCGAAGGCGCGGTAGGCCGTTTCGGTGGGCGAACCCCTGGAGCACCTCGGTCGACACGAGGTGCGGAACGGCGCGGTCGACCTCCCAGAGACGGACGAGCCAGAGGAGCCGTCCATCCGGGTACCGGTACAGTCGGGCACGGGGACAGTACGGCCCGGCGAGAGGGAGGCGGACCTCGCCGACCTTTCGGACTCGCCGCGTGGTTCGGGAACGAACGGGTTCGTCAAGAACGGGTTCGAACGGCGTTAGGACGATGCGTTCTGCATCCACGGTTTCCAAAACTCCCCTGCCCTCCCGCGGGTCCCGGGCGAAGCAGAGTCGTGCGCGGCGTGGCCCTCGGGATGAGGGCGCGGGACCGTCTTTCCCCGGACCCGCCCGACGGCCGGAGCTCCGTAGGGCAGGGAGAGACGGGCTCCGGCGGGTTCGCCGGGAAGGGGCGCAGGGCCGTGTCGACCGCTACCGCGAGGAAGGACGACCGGCGCTACCGGCCGAGCGTCCGCTCATCGGAGGCGTCCTCGAAGATCCCCTCGAGCTTCGGGGAGACGCCGGTCACTGCGCGGTTGGAACCGAGGGGAGCCTCGGAGCCCATCGCGGCGTTGGTTGGCCAGCGGGCTCGGAGTCGCGCTCGATTCGGGGATGACGGTACGGCACGTCGGATCCGACGGGATCTTGCCCACAACGAGACGACGGGGCAGAGAGTGCGACGGAGGGGGCGACGGGCGGCACCATTTCGGGTGTCGTGACGAGCGCGGGAGAAGGGCATCCCGTCCCAGTGTTCAACGGAAGGTGAACGGTGGACCGCGACCCGAAGAGAGAGTGCTATCGCGCTCGGTTGCCCGTCGTGGTTCGGGGGTCGATTCGTCGAGGTCTTTCTCGAGGTCGAGAAAATCGAAGCGGGGTATGTTTTGGAAAGGTCCTTCGCACGCCTGGGACACGGTGCTGTCCCCTTGGGGCGATTTGGAAGGACCTTTCCGGGGGTGGTTGCAAGGAATCGATGGAGGTCCGCGGTATTTGAACCGCGGACGGGGGGTCGTGAAACGGTTCGGAAGGGGACTGTTCCGGTTCTTTAGCGAGCGCGGTGGGTCTCTGGCTCACCGATCACGATCCGGGGCAGCTCGCCCTGGATGGTCGGGGGGCGACGAGTGGCCTGCGCTGCCGCGCGATTCGACTGCGCGGCTCGGGGGAGGAGCCATCGCTCGCCCCACGCGCGGAGCTCGCGCGCGGCCGGAGCGAGGCCGAGCCCCATCTCCGTGAGCGAGTAGACGACCGAGAACGGTCGCGTGCTGACGACCGTCCGCTGGACCACGCCCTGTCCTTCGAGGAACTTGAGCGTCGCACTGAGCGTCTTCGCGTTGAGCCGTGGGTTCGACTTCAAGATCTCACTGAACCGTTGCGGTCCCTCGAGCAGGCGGTGCACGATGGCGAGGCGCCACTCCGTGCCGATGACCCCGACCGCCGCGAGGACCGGGCAGAGATGCCGGCCGTCCGCCGACTCACAGCCATCGGTAACGGCGGGATGAGAGGAATGGGTCGGGTGGGGTGGGTGGGCGTGTCGAGCGCGCTCGGTCTCCATGGGTTCGCCTCGCCACGATAGGGTCGCGACCCCTTTTATAGTTACTGTATGATAGCAAGTGAAAACTGGTAACTCTTGACCGGACCGGGTCAGCTCTCACCGAGCCGGCGTACCTTTTCTCCGTTGACGCCCGTCGGGCATCGTGCCCGTGCGCCGTCGCGAGGTCGAGCTCTCCGTGGAGCGGCCGCTCCGGCCGGACTCCGCCGGCGGAGGGACGGTGCGGCTCTCCGCCCGCTTTGAGGTGTCGCCCGAAGGAAAGGGTCCCGACCACTCCGAGCTCGCCCGGGCTCTCGACGACCTCCAGGCCGACCTGGACGGGATCGTCGGTCCTCTCCTCGCGTCGGCTCCGGCGATGCGACCGGACCGGGACCTGACCGAGCTCGTCGAGACGTACCGGCCCCGTCAGCGGGAGCTCGTCGACCTCCTCCTTGCGGACGGAGAGCTCACCTCGGGGGAGCACGCGCGTCTCGTCGAGTACCTGGGGGCGCCCCCCGCGCCCGCCGAAGCGCCCGCTCCGCCGGTCGAGCGGCGGGTCGAGACTCCGATCGCCGCGATTCCCGCGGTCGTCGGCCGCGCCGAGGAACGCATCCGACCGGTTCCCGAGCTTCTTCGCCAGTACCAGATCGGCTCGCTCAAGCAGGCGGGGGCGGTCCGAGCGCGGCGCGAGATCTCGTTCGCCGAGTACATGGCCCTGAAGCGGCACTTCCAGGACGCTGAGGCCGCGGCCGACCGTCACGGGACCGACGCGGCCCACTAGTAGGCTAGCGCGTCGCGGACGACGGCGCGCGCTCTCGCGCCACCGGAGTCGGCACGAGAGCGACCGTCAGAAGACCGACGTCGGTGATCCCGCGACGCATCGCGACCACGCGGGCCCGGTCGGGGCGCGAGGTGAGAGCCGGCTCGGTGGGCGCGCCCACGACCGCTCCGGCGGGGTACTCTGTGGCGCCGATGGCACCTGCCGTCCGGAAGAGCCCGACGCTCATCTCCCGCCGACGGAGCCCGTCCCGGGCCGCCACAAGGAACTCACTGAGCGCAGGTCCCTCGTCGACGCCCTCGGGAAGTCCGAGGGTCGTCATCGCGAACGCACCGACGCCCTTGGTCCGGCTCTCGACGCTGAGCCCTTCGGCGACGTAGAGGTCGTCCGCGCGAGAGAGGAACCTCGAGGCGGCCTGGGCCGGAGGGTCCCGGATCGAGAGGAACGCGAGCCGGCTCGTCCAGCCCTTGTCGAAGACGGCGTCCGCGGCCGACTTGAGCGCGTCCCCGGGCGCTGCGACGATCACGGGACGGTCGACTCGCGAAGGGAGAGGGGAAGGTGCACCCGCGGTGTCCCGAGACGCTCCCGCGACCGCCTTCGGGAACGCTGAGGCAAGGCCGAGGCGCGTGAGGAGCTCCGTGCACTCCGTCCGTTCGTTCGGCGCGAGCGCGTGCATCGGACCGCCGCCGAGGACCCGGGCTCCGTCGCCCCGGTCGACGACGAGCGTCGCAACGTCGGCGTGCGTTCCCACCCTCGCGAGCCGCCCGGCGACCGCGCCCGTTCCGAGGATGCGAGCGATGAGTCCGATTTCGTAGCCGGTCGCACCGCGTCGATGGGCCTCCTCGAGAAGTCGCGCGAACTCCTCCGAGCTCATCTCGGGAGGAGGGCGGAGGAGCGAGCGGAGCGCTCCTCCCGAAAGGAGCACGAGGAGGAGGTCCTGCTCGGTCAGCCCCTCGGCAAGTTCTGTGGCGGCGGCCACAATCGCCTCCGCTTCGGGCGCTCCTCCCCAGCCCGGCGCCACTCGGGTACCACGGAACGGGATCTCGGAAAGGACCGGCTCCGGTCCCGCGAGAAACCCCTGGGTCAATCGGTCGCCGACCGCGTGAAGGGCGGCGAGGGCCATCGAGTTCGCGGCGTTGCCGAGCGCCACGAACGCTACCTCACGGTACCGGCCGTCGGTGACGAACCGGTTGCCGACGCGCAGCGCGCCCCCCTCTCGTCGGAGCGCGAGCCGGACGGACCGGTAGGCGTCCGCGGCGGTGACGGCGGCGCGGAACGCGATCGCGTGGACCGGGTCCGGCCCCTTCGGGTCCGGCTCTCCCGTAGGAGGAAACGGGTCCCACGGAAACGGTCCGATCACGTCCGTGGGAGCGGGCCGACCGCTCAAGAGCGTAGCGGGACGCCGGTCCTCTATCCGAGCTGGAGCCGCTCCTGGGTGGCGGGAGCGTTTGGCGCGAGGAACCGAGCGGGAGAGAACTGCGCGGGGTCGAGGTCGGTGGGCTGGCCGAGGACCGACGCCGCGATCCGTCGGGAGGTCGCCGGCGCGAGCATGAACCCGTGTCCGCCGAACCCGTTGCCATGGACGAAGCCCGGGAGCCGCGGGTCCTCTCCGATCACCGGGAATCCGTCCGGGGTGTCGTCGTAGTACCCGGACCAGGCCCGGAGGACCCCGAGGGCACCGAGCCGGGGAAGGAGTCCGACGAGCGCCCGAGCCATCGCGATGAGAAATGCGGGCGAGCTGGTCGGTCCTCGCGATGTACCGGGACGGTGAGGAAGGGAGAGTCCGCCGATGACCTCTCCTCGCATCGATTGGCTGAAGTAGAGACCGTCGGAGGCGCGGACGACCATCGGGTCGAGGAACGGTTTGACCGCCTCGCTCGCAAGGATCTCGTGCCGTGTCGCGACGTTCGGCACTTCGAGTCCCGCCCGTCGGGAGAAGTCGCCGGACCAACCCCCTGCTGCGTTCACGACCGTCGGGGTCGCCACCGGTCCTTTCGAGGTGATGACGCCCGCGACGCGACCGGTTCGGACCTCGACCCCGAGCGCCTCCACCCCGAGGGCCACCTCGACCCCCAGTGCGCGCGCCGCCTCGTAGACCCCCCAGACGGCCGGGAAGGGGTAGAGCGTCCCATCGGTCCCGAGGTACGTCCCTCCGACCACGGCGCCCGGGGCGATTCCCTCGACCAGCCGGGCGACCCCGTCCGCATCGAGCACCTTCGAGGGAAGGCCCTCGGAGGCGACCAGCGAGTTCACGTTGCGGAGACGGGCGAGCTCGCTCTCGTTCTCCGCGAGGAAGAGGTAGCCGGTCTGGCGGAACCAGATGTTGAACCCGAACTCGACCCCGAAGCGCCGGTATGCCTCCACGGACTCGCGCGCGAGGCGGACCGTCCCTCGGGTCTCCCACTGTTGTCGTACCCCGCCGCCGTTGCGCCCGGAGCCTCCGCTCGAAAGGAAGCCGCGGTCGACCACGAGCACGGGACCTGCGCCCGCGCGCGCGAGATGGTACGCCGTGAACAGCCCGACGATCCCGGCACCGACGACCACCGTGCGATACGAGTCCCGAGAGAAGGTCACGGCACGACGACCTCCGCGGGAGGGGAGGGAAGGGAGGCGAAGACGGCGAGCGGCGTCGGCACCACGGGCGGCCGCTGGGTGATGTAGCCGACCTCGGCGGGAGGCCGACCCTCGAGCAAGGAGAGCACGAGAAGCGCGTCCGGGAGGCAGTAGCGTCCCTGACAAATCCCGGTGCCGAGGCTCGTGTGCCGCTTGATCACCTCGATCCCCCGGTACCCCGAGCGGACTGCGTTCTCGACTTCCGAGACGAGCACGTCGACACAAGGGCAGGCGGTCCATCGGCCATGGCCTCGGGTCGCAAGCAACTCACGGTAGTACCCGAGGAGCTCGTTCGGTCGTCCGTCGGGGGGCGGCGCGGGCTCGTTTTCGGAGGGGTTCCCTCCCCCCGCAACCGCCTCCGCGATCCCCTCGGCGTGATGGGCGAGGTCGTGCGAGGGGACGCCCGCGGCCGAACCGGCGGCATAGAGACCAGGAACGCTCGTGGCGCCGTTCGCGAAAAGCTTCGGGGCGTACGCCCCGGGCTCCGCGCGCCACTCCATCGCGGCTCCCGCTTGGAAGAAGAGCTGCGCATGCGGGATCCGTCGGTGGGCGAGCACGACCGCGTCGCACGCGATCGTCGTCGCGGCTCCTCCTCCACGGGCCCTCAGGTAGGCAGAGCGGATGCGTCGGCGTCCGCGGACGCCGAGGAGCAGAGAACGCGGGTAGAGGGGGATGCTGAGTTCGTTCGCGACGCCGACCACCGCCGGACGGATCTCGCCCGGCGCTACGACGGCCTCGACCGAGTCCCCGAACCTCTCGAGAACCTCCGCGGCCCGCGGGCCACCTCCTACGACCACGGCGCGGCGGAAGGGCGGGCGACGCGAACCCGACGCGAACGAGAGCGCCGCATCGGCGGTGAGGACGCCGGGCCGGTCGTTGCCTCGGAACAGGAGAGACGCGTCGTACCCACCCGTCGCCAGAACCACCGACCTCGCCGTGACGCGCACGGCCTGCGCCGGCTCTCGGAACGCGAGGAGGGCGAAGCGCGGGCCGCCCGAGTCCGAGGGCGGCGGAAGGAACACCGCGGTCGTGGCCGCCAAGAGGTCGGCGCCGACGATCGGGGCCGAGTGGAGTTCTCGTTCGAGCACCGCCGGACGGATGCCTCGGGCAGTCAGTGCCGTCGCGACCGCACGTCCGGCGTCGCCGCCTCCGACGACGGCGACATCGACCGCGCGCTCGACTGGCGGTGCGGCGAGGGCATGCGCCGCCTCTTCGGTCGGGGGTACGCCGGTTCCGGCAAGGCGTCGAACCATCCGTTGGTAGAGTGGTGTCGCGAACGCCGGTCGGCGGAGGCCGTGGAGGCTATCCACCCCGCGTGGGGCGAGGATACCGATGGCCGCGAAGAGGTCCCAGTTCGGCGAGGGCCACGCGTTCTCGGTCGTGACAACGTCTCCCGGGCCGGGCTCGTATCGGCAGGCGCGGACGTTCGGGCGGCCGTTGACGCGCACGAGGCACCCGGCGCAGTGACCGATGCCGCAGAACGGACCCTGCGGGCGATGATACTGGATCGAACGTCGCAGCAGGGGGAGGCGCTCCCGAGCGAGCGCCGAGAGGAGAGTCTCCCCGTTCCGGGCCGACGTCGTGCGGCCACGGAACAAAAACCGGCGGTCCGGCTCCCCCATGATGAGCGACCGCCCGCCACCCACGCCCGACGTATTTAGGGTGCGTGGGAAAAGCGGACAGCGGACCGAAGAACGACCCGGTGAGCCGGTCGTCGACCCATGGCTATATAGAGAATGGTGAATCCGGCCAACTACTATCAATGCGTAGCAGCGGTGGGTTCCACGGTCGACGGATCCAGAAAACAGGCGGATCGACGTACATCATCTCCCTTCCGAAGAACTGGGTGACCTCCCGGGGGCTCGGGCCGGGCGACGTGCTCTTCTTCACGCCACGGGCCGACGGTTCTCTCACGCTCTTTGCCGAGTCCGCGAACCCCGCCGAGGCGGAGCGGCGGATGGTCGAGGTCCGCAACGACATGAACGAAGAGCACCTCTTCCGTCGCCTCATCGGCGAGTACATCGCCGGCTACCCGCTCCTCGAGGTGCGTACGTCGGGACGCATGGGCGCCCGCACGCGCGAGGTGATCCGCAACTTCGCCCAGCGGATGATCGGCCCCGAGATCCTCGAGGAAACGGCCGAGTCGGTCATTCTCCAGGACGTCGTCGGCCAGAACCCGCTCCCGATCCCCTCGATCATCCGTCGGATGCATCAGATGGTCCGCGCGATGCAGACGGACGCGATGACCGCGTTCCGGACCCGCGACAGCGCGATCGCGCGGGATGTCATAGAGCGCGACTGGGAGGTCGACCGGCTCCACTGGTTCCTCGAAAAACAAGTGACGAGCGCGCTCCGCGATGCGCGGATCCTCGCGAGCGTCGACCTCACTCTCCCCGAATGTTCGACCTACCTCCTCGCGTCACGCGTCCTCGAACGGATCGCCGACCACGCGGTCCGCATCGCGGAGACCGTGACGATCCTCGGTCGGGAGCGAACGCCGGAGAAGCTCGGGAACGAGCTCGACCGGATGGCGTCCGCGGCGGCGACCGCGCTCACGGATGCCCTCGAAGCCCTCGACTCCCGTGACATCGAGAAGGCGAACCAAGTAATCGATGCCGCGCACATGCTCACGAAAGAACGCGACCAGATCCTCCACGAGCTCACGAGCAAGCGGGGCCGGATCGCGGTCGGTCTCGCCTACGTCCTCGAGAGCCTCGAACGGAGCGCGTTCTACGCGAGCGACCTCGCCGAGATCGCGATCAACCGTGCGGTCGAGGGGTCCCAGGCGGACGTGACCGCCGTTGTCGGCGCGAAGGCGGTCGTCGTTCACCCACCCGGCGCGTAGCGGACCTCGAGGTCCTGGAAGACGTCCGTCACGTCCTCGCAGCGGTCGGTGATGACCTCGAGCCGTTCGTAGAAGTCCTTCCACTTCAGGATCTCGATCGGGTCGCGTTCGGTGAACAGCTTCTCGAGAAGGTCGCGGAGCAGGTCGTCCGCCTCGTTCTCGAGCCGGTTCACCTCGACGATCGAACGTTCCAAGTTCGCGGGCGCCCCGCGATAGAGTTCGTCGAGGCCAAGGATACCGTTGCTCACGTGCTCTACGGACTCGACCACGATGTCGGCGAACCGTCGCAGCTCGGCGCGACTCTGGGCGAGTCGATACGTCTTCACCCGGTTCGACACCGCCTCGATACCGTCCACGATATCATCGAGTGCGCTCGCGAGATGCCCGACGTCGGCGCGGACGTCCGGGTTCAGTCGGCGGTTGTTGAGCTCGACGAAGATGCGGTGCACCTCCTCGTCGGCCTCATGCTCGATCGATTGGATGCGCGCGACCTTCGCGTCCCGGTCGGTCGTCGGGTCGGCGAGGAGGTCCCGGAGCCCGAGCGCGGCCTGTTGCGCGGTGAGGGAGAGCGACCGAAGGTACGTCGAGAACCGACGGATGAGGACCGCGAGCTCGTCCTCCCCCGATGCGTCCTCGAGAGATCGCTGGGACGTCTCGGGGAGGAGGGCGAGCGTGAGGAGGAAGCCGACGAACGAGACGATGGCGAGGACGCCAAAGAACCAGGCGAGGCCGAACACGGCGTAGAAGCTCGCGAAGACGAACACCGCCACGACCGCACCGATCTTCCCCGCCGCGGCCGCGATGCCGTGGCCGGTCGTTCGGAAGGCCGTCGGGAAGACCTCGCTCGGGTACACGAAGGTGGTCGTGTTCGGTCCGGCGTTCGCGAAGAAGAACGTGAGGCCGTACACGGCGAGGAAGAGGGGAACGTCGCCGACCAAGGTTCCCCATCCGATCGAGAGGAGAAGGAACGCCGCGGCCATCACCCCGAACCCGATGTACTGGAGAGGACGACGCCCGACTCGGTCGATGAGCGCCACCGCGACCCAGTAGCCCGGGACCGAGGCAAAGAGCGCGATCAGGACATTTCCCGTGGCGAGGAGCCGTACCTGCTGAAGGGGCGGGTACGACGATGCGTTCGCGTATCCGATCTCCCTCAGGATGATCGGGTTGAAGATGTTCGTCGAGTAGAACGCGACGTCGAGGAGGAACCAGGTCGCGGCGGTCCCGAAAATCAGGAGCCCGTAGGACCGGAAGAATTGCCCCAGAGGGACCCGTGAGCTCCGAGTCGCGGGGGCGGCAGTGTTCACGGTGACCCCCGTGAGTGTTCCGACCGTGCGGGCCGCTTCCCGAGCCTTCCCCGACGCGAGGCTGAACCGGGGGGTCTCGGGCATTCGAATCCGGTAGTAGATGGTGAGAAGCGCGGGGACGGCCCCGAGCCCGAGGATGAGTCTCCACGCGAGGTCGAGGGTCGGCACCGCGTAGACCACGGCGAGGCTCGTCCCCGCGCCGACGAGGAGGCCGAACCCTTGCATCGCGAAAACGCTCGCGACCAGTCGCCCGCGGCTCTGGATGTTCGAGTACTCGCTCATGATCGTCGCGCTGAGCGGGTAATCGCCGCCGACACCGACCCCGAGCACGAACCGCCAGAGGATCAGGACGGTGACCGTGGAAAGTCCGCCGATGGGCACGCTGAGCGCGCTCCCGACGGCCGCGATCGACATCACCGTCAGGGTGAGGCCGTACACCTTCCGGCGGCCGAGTCGATCGCCCAGCCAACCGAAGAGGACCTGGCCGACGGCGGCGCCCATGAGGGCGGACGACCCGAGGAAGGCGAGTTCGGTCTTACCGATGGCTCCGCCGGGCGCCAGCGCGACGAGAATCGGGATGACGAGAGAGATGACGAAGAGGTCGTAGGCGTCGGAGAAGAACCCCATTCCGGCGACGACGATCGTGCGGAGGTGGAACCGCTGGACTCGCGAGCGGTCGAGCGCCGAGAGTATCTGTCGGGAATCCGTAGATGGTCCCGTCTGGTCCGGACCCGACGAGACGCTGCCCGAGACCACGACCCTTCGAAGTTTCCGGATATTTACCAATGGCACCGAAAACTACGGTGAGGAGTCGGCCGCTCGTTCGCGCGGCGGAGAGCGTTACGGTGCGAACCCGGAACCACTCATCGCGCTGTCCAGGAGCGCTTCGATTTCCTTCGACCCGGGAACTCGAGGATTCGCGAGGACTGCCGGTGAGCGAAGAGTGTGCGCGACGACCGTTGCTCGCAGTGGGTCCAGGGTCGCTCGGTCGACTCCCACCGATGTGAGCGATGCGGGAATCCGAAGTGTCTCGTAGAGGCGAGCGAGGCGGGACTCGAGGGGGATCGGGGTTCGGTCGTCGGCGGTCTGGAGGGTGAGCCCGAGGGTCTCGATCCGGTCCCGCGCCGAGGGTCGGTCGAACTCGAGCACGCGAGGAAGGAGGATCCCGAGCAGTCGGCCATAGGGAACCCCGGTCGGGCCGACCAAAGCACGGGCCAGCGCATGGGCAACACCCCGCTGGGCGTTCGACGCCGAGAGGCCGGCGAGGGTGGCAGCACTGTGCAGAGCGTCCTTTGCATCCGGGTCGTCGCTCCATCGGAGCGCGTGGGGCATCCGCTCCACGACGGTCCGCACGACCGACGTCGCGAGCGCGTCCGAGAACGGGTTTGCCCACGCCGAGAGACACGCCTCGAGCGCTTGTGTGAGGGACTCGACCGCCCCGTCGCGCCGCAGGTCGTGCGAGAGCGTCTCCGCGAACCCCGCATCGACTACCGCCCACTCGGGAATCAGCGCGCGATGCGCGACTTCGATGGGAGCTCCGTCCGCCGACCGGAGGTCCACGCTCCAGCTCGCCTCGCTCCCGCTGCCGCTTGTGGTGGGGATCGCGACCAGGTGGGATCGGGGAGGGTCGGGGAGCTCGAAGACGGGGGCGACGGAGGACAGGTTGAGGTCGGGTCTCTCGTAGAGGAGTCGTGCGGCCTTCGCAGCGTCGAGCATCCTTCCTCCTCCGAGAGCGACAACCCAATCGGGGGCGAAATCGGTGAGCCGCTTGGCAAGCCCTGCGACGACATCGACCCGGTCCGGGTCCGGGGATCCTTCGAACACCTCGACAGTGGTGTCGGATTTCCCGAGCTCTTCGACGACGCGGACGTGGCCCTGATGAGCGAAGACCGCCGGGTCAACGACGACTGCCGCGCGTCGGGCCGTGAGGCCGCTCAGTTGTTCGAGAGCGCCCGGGCCCCATGCGATCCGCGGGGACGTGAAGAATCCCGTCATCGGACCCGGGTCGCCGCGTCCGGCCGGTTCACGGTGCAGGGCCTTCGCGGCACCGGCGACAGGCACCCATGAGGGAGAAGGCGATTCCGTCGACGCTCCAACCGTCCGGGTGATGGCCGGCGAGCTCCGTCAGGAAGTGACGGTCGAGCTCGGTGAGCTCCACGGATTGGATCCGACCGCAGACGCGGCAGACGATGTGTGCATGCGGGTCTTCCAAGAGGTCCACCCGGATCGTGCGCGCGCCGGGCGCCTCGATCCGGAGCTCTGGCGGGACTCGAATCCGGGCGGGAGGTTTTCGTCCCGAGGGTCGCGAGCGGGATGGCATCGCCCTCCGACCCCTCCGTGCTATTTAGAGAGCCGGTGACTCCTTTGCCTTCGGCCGATGGGACGAGAGTGCGGGCGCGGACAAACCCTCCAGAACCCTCTTAGCGGGGAGGGGCCAGCGTTCGGACCATGTGGTGGATTTCCATCGTCACGCGACGTCTTCGGGAGGGCAAGACCTACGACGACTTCCGTCGAGCCTGGTTCCACACCGTGGGGTTCGGAACGACCGCTCGGTTGTACACGGCGGTCAGCGTCGCCGACCCTCGCGAGATCATCGTGGTCGCCATCGGGGAGGTACGGCCCGGACAAGACCCGATGGCGCTGCTCCGGACGGACGTCAAGGAGCGGACGGAGCACCCGCTCGATGCGGTGATCGAGCCCGAGATCGGGCGCAACTTCGGCGTCCTGGTCGCGGAGGATGATTTCTCGCACCCGGGCCAGATTCCCTACCGCGCTGCCTTTGTCGACGGTCGGCCTACCGATTTCGCCGAAGTGGACCAGGCGCTGTCGGTCGGTCGAACGCTGATCGCGAAGGCAGCGGAGGAGCGGGACCGTGCGCGAAAGGGAGGCGGCAGCCGGTAGCTCCTGCCTACCGCTTCCTTCCGTTCCTTGTACTGGGGGCGTCCGAAG
>DASPTO010000141.1:0-2067 GCA_035623375.1 Thermoplasmata archaeon | reverse complement strand
CCAAAGCGGAACATGATCCGGGCCGCGTCGTCGAGCCCTGTCTCCGGGTAGGCCGTGTACGTGCCCGGTCGGATGATCTTCGCGATCGGGGTGTCCGATTCGGTCACGTGGCGGAGGAGCTCCTTCGCGCTCACGAACCCGACCAGGACCCCGCTCTCGTCGGTCACGGGCAGTCCGTGGTGGCGGCTCTTCGTCACCTTGCCGATCGCGTCGCGGATGCTCGTGGTCGAGCGGAGATGCTCGACCTCCAGGATCATGTAATCCCGGACGCGGACGATCATCAGTCGCGCGCGGGCTGCTCGTCGCGGAGGTACGCCGTCAGCACATGGAGGGTGATGAGGTGCGTATCCTCGGTGTGCTGCATGCTGTTCGACGGGACGACCAGGGCGACATCGACGAGGTCCTTGAGCTGCCCTCCGCCCATCCCGGTGAGACCGATGGTGGTCAGGCCCATCGCCCGGGCGGCCCGCACGGCCTCGAGGACGTTGGGGGAGTTCCCGCTCCCCGAGATCGCGACCACCACGTCGCCCTTCACGGCGAGCGACTTCAGCGGCCCCGCGAACACGGACGCGTAGTTCACGTCGTTCGCCCAGGCGGTGACGCCCGGGACGTTGTCGTTGAGGCAGAGGCACCGGAACCGCTTCCCCGGACCCTTCGCCTCCGTCCCTCCGGCGACCTTCGCGATGTCGGTGACGAAGTGGGAGGCGGTCGACGCGCTCCCTCCGTTCCCGAAGAAGAAGACGGTCCTGTCCTCCGTGCGGGCGCGCAGGAGGATCGCGGCGATCTTCTCGACCGCACTCACGAAATACGGAGCATCGAGTGCGGCGTTCGTCTCCCGAACGTAGTTCCGGACGAACGTCGGGAGGGTCGAGAGGTCGCTCATCGTCCCACGAACAGGATCCGAGACCCCTCCGGAGTGATCCGGATGGGAAGTCGCGTCATCGGCGACAGGGCCTCCGCTATTTGACGGCTCCGTTCGGGAGGGTGGAGAAGAAGGAGAAAACCACCGCCTCCGGCGCCGGTGATCTTGCCTCCGAAGGCGCCGGCCGCCTTCGCGGCCGAATACTGCTGGTCGATCGCGTCCGTCGAGATCCGGGCGGTCAGACGACGTTTGAGCTGCCAGCCCTCGTCCAGGATCGCGCCGAGCCCGGGCCAGTCGTGCTGGACGATCGCCTTCCGCGCGGCCCCCGCGAGATCACGGATCCGCTCGAGGGAGGTCTTGTTCTCGGCGGTCCGGGAGTTCTGCTCGACCAGGATTCCCTGGGCCTTGCGAGTGACGCCGGTGTAGAACAGGGAAAGGTGGTCCGAGAGGTCGAGCCGGTCCACGGTCGAGAGGGGGATCGGCGAGGCCCGGACCGTGTCGTCGGCGTGGAAATCGAAGTACTCGAGCCCGCCGAACGCCGCGATGTACTGGTCCTGCTTCCCGAGCGTACCGCCCAGGCGCTCGATCTCGATCCGGCACGCCTCCTCCGCGAGTTCCGCCGGGTCCTTGAGGACGCCACGGTAGGCGTAGAGGGCGTTCAGAAGCCCGACCGTGAGGCTCGACGACGAACCGAGCCCGGTCCCCTCCGCCGGGATATCGGCGATCGTGTGCACCTCGAGCGAATCGTGCACTCCGGTGAGGCGCATCGCCTCCCGGACGAGTCCGTGCTGGAGCTCCTCGAGGTGGTCGACGTTCTCCGTTCGGGAGTACGCGACGCGGATCGACTTGTCGAACTTCTCGTTCACGAGGACGTGGATGTACCGGTCGATCGCCGCGCTCGTCACGGCCCCGCCGCCGTACGCCCGGTAAAAGCCGGGGAGGTCGGTGCCTCCCCCGGCGAAGCTAACACGAAGCGGCGTCCGAGTGATGATCACGGTTCCCCGGTAGCCACGGAACGGCCACTTATCGGTTTGGGTAACCGCTCTCCCCATCCGAGGCGGGCGGAGAGGGGGGCGGCTTCGGGCCCGGTGACGCGCTCCGCGACCAGCGAGCGCGTCGTCCGTAGAATGCCCGGGTCGTCGCGGCGAGGTCGCCGACCGGAGCGAGTCCGGGGAGGACCTTCGCGAACGCGGGAGCCCGGCGGT
>DASPTO010000140.1:0-5581 GCA_035623375.1 Thermoplasmata archaeon | reverse complement strand
GGCGAGGAGCGGGTCGAGCGTCCGCAGGTCGCGCGGGTCCGCCGAGGCCGGGACCACACCGAGCTTTCGGGCGACCGCGAGGAACACCCATCGGTAGTCGAGGCCCGAAGGGACGAGCCGTTCCACGAGCGGCCGGAGGGTCGTCGGGTCGATCATGAGCGCGTCGACGAGCGTCGGCGCGTCGACGGCGATCGGGAGCTCGAGAATGAACCAGGTCGGTTCGACGGCGGCGACCTCGACGCGGGCGCCCAGTCGCGCCGTGAGGAGACCGGCGACCGCCATGGAGAGCGTCTCGTTGGTCCGTGTCCCGAAGCAGGCCCCGTAGACGACGACCCGACCGTGCGAGGTGACCGTCACGCGCCGGTCGGTGGGAATGGTTCCCGCAAGGGCCGGTGCGGCCCGGCGCTGTTCCAGGTGCACGCGGTCGGCGGGCGAGAGGGGATACGCGTCGAGGGCGCCGTCTCGGCGCAATCTCCCGATCTCCTGGGCCACGTCGAACGGCACCGGAAGGTCCTCCCCCGCCCACCGGGGCTCCCGACCGATCTCCTGGACGGTCTCGACCAGGAGCTCTCCTTCCCGGTATTCCACGACCTTCCAGGTCCGGCCGTGGAGGAGGAAGATCTCCTCCGGCTGGGCGAGGATCTGCGTGAGGACGAACCGCTCGTCGAGGGTCCCGATCAGTCGACGGGTGCCGATGTCGCGCAGCCGATAGGTGCGCTCGTCCGGGATGAGCGAAAGGGAGGCGTAGAAGCGGGGAAGCGTACCGCGCCCGGGCACGATGCGGTCCCCCATGCGCTTCGCGAGGCCAAGGGCGACGAGATAGTCGATCAGTTGACCCACTCCGGGTCCGAGAGGTCCGCGGTCGCCGCGGCGTGCTTGAGCGGACGCAGGAGGTCCTCGACCCCGAGGCTTCCCTCGGCGCGGAGCGAAGCCACTACCTGCTGCGCCGCGGCGAGTCGATTGCGGGTCCGCCACGCGACCGGCTCGATCATCCCGGCGTCGGCTCTCCGAGCAAGCACCGCGGCCTCCTCGAGGTCATCGTCGTCGAGCGCGAGCACCGTACCGTGGATCGTGCGGTCGAGGCGGTGGCCCGAACGCCCGACCCGTTGCACGAGACGACCTACCTGGTGCGGGGAACCGAACTGCACCACATGGTCGACCACCCCGATGTCGATGCCGAGCTCGAGCGAGGAGGTCGCGACGAGCCCTCGGAGCTGCCCGTCGCGGAACGCTCGCTCGGCCTCCTCGCGGACCTGTCGGGACAGCGACCCATGGTGGACGGCGATGGGAAGGTCCGGGGCGAGTTTCTGGAGGCGCGCCGCGAGGCCCTCCGCCGTCGGGCGGGTATTGACGAAGACGAGGGTCGTCCGGTGCTCCCGGATCTCCTCCTCGACCGCTCGAAGTCCTTCGAGGAGCGTCTTGTCCGCCTTCAGCTCGCGGACCAGCGATTCGTCGAGCGGGGGCCGCTCCCGGACCGGCCTCCGCGCGCGGAGTTCGAGGGGCCTTCGCTCGGAAGCGGTCCGGACCTCCACGACCCTCGGCGCGGGCGAGAGGAACCGCGCTACCTCGCTCGGGTTCCCCACGGTCGCCGAGAGACCGATGCGTCGTACGGTTCGCCCGGTCAGACGGTCCAACCGCTCGAGCGTGATCGAGAGTTGCGCTCCCCGGTCGGACCCGACGAGCTCGTGGACCTCGTCGATCACCACCGTGCGGACGCTCCGGAGCGCCTCCCGGAGACGCACCCCGGTCAGCAGGAGCTGCAGGGTCTCGGGAGTCGTGAGGAGGAGGTCGGGCGGTCGACGCGATTGGGCCAGGCGGGCAGAGGTGGGGGTGTCGCCATGGCGCACCGCGGCGGTCAACCCGACCTGGGTGACGAGGGCCACGATGCGCTGCTCAAGGTCTCGGTTGAGCGCGCGCAGGGGTGTCACGTAGAGGGTCGAGATCGCCGGCGAGGGGTTCGCAAGCCGCCGAGAAAGGAGGGGAAGCAGGACCGCCTCCGTCTTTCCGGTTCCCGTCGGGGAGAGCAGCAGGGCGTCCGCCTCGGTCGCGAGAAGGGGAAACGCGAGTCGCTGGATTTCGGTCGGCTCGACCAAGCCCCGTTGCTCGATGGCCTCGCGGAGCCGCGGGTCGAGCGTCGAAAAGACGGAGGGCGAGGATGCCATGGGCGAAGCGCGCGAGCCCGGGGGAACGGAAAGGGATGACGGAGCGCTACGGCTCCTTCGGAGGCTCGAGGTCGAGCATCTTGAGCCCGTAGCTCTCGACCATCGGACGGCCGAACGTGCGTCCGGGAAACGTCTCCACGAGCACCTCCTGAAGCATCCCCACGGTCGCCCGCAAGAGATGGCCCCCGACGATGCGGTGGTCGGGTCCCGCGGCCGCAGCGTGCAAGTGGATCGAGGGGGCGCCATCCTGGCGTGCGATCGTGCCGTGCAGCGAGACTACCTCATGCGGCACGGTGAGCTCGTGAGGGCGGTACTGAGTTCCGTCCCAGTACCCGAGGGTCGCGCGCCGGAACATCCCGATGCCGAAGACGACGGTCCCGGCGTGGACCTCCTCGCGCACGGCGAACTCGGAGAGCGCCTCGATGAGGTCCTGGCCGTCGTCCAGTCGCAGCATCCACCGGTTCCCCTCGCGAAGCGTCTGCATCGTCCACCCCACGGATTCGGGTTCTATGGAGGTTGCGTGCGGCCGGATTCCTTTCGGTGGGCCGGCACGGGAAGGGGATTCGGGCCGCTCAAATAGCGACCCCGACTCCCGGCCCCCGTGGACGTCCTGCGATGTCCTCGCTGTGGCGCGCCGGCTCCACCGTTCGCTTCCACCTGCGCGTGGTGTGGCGGCCCGCTTCCGCTACCACCTCCCCCACCGCCCGGCTTCGTTCGGACGCCGGGGGTTGCGTCCGGGGCCCTCGCGAGTGTTCCTCTCTTCGTGATCCGGGAAGCGGGCGGGTATCTCGACCTCCTCCGGGTGGAGGACGAGGCCGGCGAACTCCTTGCCCACGGTGTCCGGTCGATGGAAGGTCTGGTCGGTCTGATGGAGATGGTGGTCTTCGACCCCGCCGGCCGGTTCCTGCTCGCGTTCCGCCTTGCCCGGCTCCCGGGACGACCGCTCGTCCAGATTGGCATCCCCTACCTCGCTGTGGATGACCAGGGCCAGACGATCGGCGAACTCCGTCGGCGGGCGGTGGGACTCACCGGGCGCAGCTACGAACTTTGGAACCAAGGAGAGGCGGTACTGACGGTGCCCTCTCCTTCTCGTTCCCAGCCCTACCCCATGCTCCTTCGGGGTGCGCCGGTGGCTATGATCACGGAGGAGATTCCGATGTTGGCCAAAGCGGGTCAAGGCACGTGGACCGTCCGCTTCTCGGCTCCGTGCCCCCGGCTCTCCGTGCTCGCCCTCGCGACGTACGTCGCGACCAGTCGGGGCCACAGTGGCATCCCCTCGGGTTGATGGACAAGCGGTGGCGGAGGCACGCTGCGAACGGAAGCGGGCCGGAGTTGCGTGACCGCGCCCCCTCCGACCTCAGCCGGCCGTCGGCGAAGGAAAGGGTAATGCGCCGCATGTGGTAGATTATCGAGATGGCCACCTCCCTCTCCGCCCCGCTGTCCCCACGGTGCCCCGAGGAGCTCGAGGCCCACCTCGCCGAAGGCGGTCGTGCCGTGGTGGCACTCTCGGGCGGCGTCGACTCTTCGCTGGTCGCGTCCCTCGCATTCGCTGCCCTTGGACCCGAGGCCGTGGCGGTGACGCTCACGGGGGCTGCGGTCTCCCGAACCGAGGTCGCCCGCGCCCAGCGGGTGGCCTCGGCCATAGGGATCGAGCACGTTCTACTCGAGGTCGACCCGTTGGCCCGGGAGGAGTATCGCGAGAACCGACCGGACCGCTGCTACCACTGCCGCTCGGTCGAGACTTCCGTGCTTCGCGCATTCGGGGCGAGACGGGCGGCTCGCCAGTACCTCGATGGGGTGCAACGCGACGACCTCGAGGACGACCGGCCCGGTCTCCGTGCGATGGACGAGGCCGGCTTCCAGCATCCGCTGCTCTGGGCCGGTTGGGGAAAGCGAGAGGTCCGGTCGGAGGCCCACCGACGGGGTCTCCCGAATTGGGACCAGCCGTCCGACGCCTGCCTTGCCTCCCGAGTCGCCCACGGAGAACCCGTCTCCGCGGAACTCCTCGCGCGGGTCGAGTCCGCCGAGCAGATCCTTCTCGACCTCGGGTTCCGTCGCGTCCGGGTCCGGGTGCGAGGAGGGGTCGCCCGGATCGAGGTCGATCCCACCGAGGTCCCTCGTCTCCTCGAAGAACCGCTGTCGAGCCAAGTCGTTCGAGCGGTCGCGCAGGTCGGCTTCACGTCGGTCGCCGTCGACCCGCGCGGCTACCGGGGCGCGCTCGTCGAGCTTCCCACGGTGCCATGACCGGACCGAAGGACGCGACCGGGGTGGCCTCGCCGCTTCCCGGACATTTCCAGCTCGAGACGGACCTCGCCCCTCAGGGCGACCAACCGCACGCGATCGACGAGATCGTGGAACGCATCGAACGAGGCGAGAAGTTCGTGACGTTGCTCGGGGTCACGGGGAGTGGCAAGACGTTCACGATGGCCCATGCCATCGCGCGGCTCCAACGGCCGACGCTCGTCATCAGCCCGAACAAGACGCTCGCCGCCCAGCTCGTCAGCGAATTTCGGGCGTTGTTCCCGAAGAACGCGGTCGAGTACTTCGTGAGCTACTACGACTACTACCAGCCCGAAGCGTACGTTCCGCAGATCGACCTCTACATCGAGAAGGACGCCTCGATCAACGAGGAGATCGACCGCCTCCGCCACCGGGCGACGCAGGCGTTGCTCACGCGACGCGACGTCGTGATCGTCGCCTCGGTGAGCTGCATCTACGGCCTCGGGTCGCCCGAGGACTACCGTGCGTCGGTGGTCGAGCTGTCGGTGGGTCAGGAGATCTCCCGCCAGGTGCTCCTCGAGCAGCTCGTCCGGATGAAATACTCCCGCAACGACGTCGAGCTGAAGCGAGGGCGGTTCAGCGTCCGCGGCGGGACGATCGACGTCATGGGCGCCGGCGAGACCGTGCATCGCGTCATCCTCGAGGGCAACACGATCCGCGAAATCGTCGAGCTCGACCCGGTGACCCGGGAGGAACGCCGATCGCTCCACGACCTCGTGGTGTTCCCGGCGACCCACTTCCTGACCGTGGACGAGCGCCTCCGGGGGATCCTCCACGAAATCGAGGAAGAGCGGGACGCGCGGGTCAAGGAGCTCGAGCGGGCGGAGAAGATCGTGGAGGCGCAGCGGCTCAAGGGACGGGTCGACTACGACCTCGAGATGATCCGGGAGACCGGCTACTGCTCGGGGATCGAGAACTACGCTCGCTATTTCGCCGGCCGGCGGGCGGGCGAACCTCCCTACACGCTGCTCGACTTCTTCCCGAGGGACTTCCTCGCGTTCATCGACGAGTCGCACGTGACGATCCCGCAGCTTCAGGGGATGTACAAAGGGGACCGGAGCCGCAAGGACAACTTAGTCGAGTTCGGCTGGCGCCTTCCCTCCGCGCGCGACAATCGGCCGCTCAAGTTCCCGGAGTTC
>DASPTO010000139.1:0-2078 GCA_035623375.1 Thermoplasmata archaeon | reverse complement strand
GAGCAACCCCGTTTCGAGCGTCTGGCCCGAGGGTGCTCGAACGATGGCTCCTCCGATCGAGGGTCGGATCATTTCTACCGAACGGTCGACCTCGAACCCCACCGTCGGGCTCTCCTCCGTCTTCGCGCGGTACGCGGGAAGTCCGTGCGCGGTGCCGACGACCCCTTGCAGGTAGAGGCCGAGCCCTCCCTCTGAGAGGAGGTCCAGGCGGTCGGGCGTGACGGATACGGTGAGAGCACTGCCCTCGTGTGCCTCCACCTCGGCCTTCGAGCCGAACAGAAGGTCGTCGAGCTGGGGGGCCGAGAACGAACGGCCAGCGACCGCGCAGAGCCGGTCCGCGTCCAGGATCGAACGCGGCATCTCTACGGAGTCCCCCCCGTCAAGACGCTAAGGTCGTCCTGGAACAGCTCGCGAATGTCGTTGCGACCTAGGGCGACCATCGCGAGGCGCATGACCCCGATGCCCCACGCGAGGACCGACACGTCCACTCCGAGCGGGCGGAGAACCTCGGGACGCAGGATCCCGCCCGGGAATACCTCCATCCACCCGAGGCGGGGATGCCGTACGTACCCCTCGATCGAGGGTTCGGTGAATGGAAAGTAGCTCGGCCGGATCTTGAGCTCATGGAGACCGATCGCCTCCGCGAGCGTCGCGAACACTCCGACGAGATGACGGAGGTCGAGCCCTTCCTCACCAATGATCCCCTCGCACTGGTGGAACTCGATGTGGTGGCGTGCGTCGACCGCCTCCCGCCGGAAGTTCCGGTCGATCGAGAACATCCGGAACGGCGGCGTCGGTCGGCGAGCCAGGTAGCGTGCGGAGACCGCCGTCGTCTGGGAGCGAAGTACTGGGCGTGCCGCGACCCGCACGTCGTAGGGCCCGGGCCAACCCGGCCCGAGCGACGACGTCGTTCCCGGAATGGGACGACCCTCGTGGGCCGCCGCGACGCGGGCAAGGAGGTCGGGGGGAGGCAGCATCCCTTCGGTCCCCTCGACCGAAAGCGCATCGTGAATCGAGCGCGCCGGGTGGTCCTGGGGCATGAACAGCACGTCGTTGTTCCAGAACTCCGTTTCGAGGAGGGGGCCCTCGGCCTGCTCGAACCCGAGGCCGACCAGGATCTCCTCGAATTCCTCGAGCCATGCGACGTAGGGGTTCGGACGGGCTCCCGTGATGTACGGAACCGGGGCCCGGACGTCGTATGGCCGGAAGGTGCGTCCCTGCCATCCACCGGTGCGAATCAGCTCCGGGGTGAGGGACGCGAGAAGCTCTTCGCCCTCCGTCGCGAGGGGAAGCCGACGACCCTCCTCCGACGCGGACCACCGTTTGATCGACCGATGCTCGCGACGCACGAGGCCCCGACGTTCCAGCGAATCGACAATCGCGGCGTCGACGTCCGTCTCCCCGACCCCCACCTGCTTCAGGACGGTCTCTTCGGGAAGTGGCCCCTCCAAAGTCGGGGCTCCCGGCTTGAGGCGGAACGGGACGCCGTCGGCGAGTAGACCGCGACGCCGAAGGATGCCAATCGCGGCCGACCGTTCCTCCTCGTCGAGGCCGGCTGCACTCGCCTGCTCCGGAGTCAGGGTCCCGTTCTGTCCCCGAAGAGCATCGAGAAACCTTCGTTCGGGGAGTCCTCGTGCGACGGCGCTTTCGCCCTTCGGCGTGAGGCGAACGGTCGTGCGGTGCTCCTCCTCGAGGAGCACAAGGTGCTTCGAGCGGAGACGCTGGAGGCTACCGCGAACCTGGTCCGCCGGTAGGCCCACCCGCCGACCGAGCGACTCTTCGTCCGCCGACGGCACATCGAGCTTTCGAAGAGCCTTCAGGAGCGAACGTTCTGGCCCCGAGAGAGCGACCGGGGCCGCCCCGACCGGGGCATCCCCCGATGCCTCGGGCACAGGAGGGCGAGTGGGCGACCGGATTAAGTCTTTTCGGGACCGCCGTCGGCAAGGGCAGGAACGTCATCGCTCGAGCGATTCTCCGTCATGTCGGGGGCGGTCCGGGAGGAGAGGAAGGGGGATGAACGGTGGGACTGGTCTCGGAGCCACCCCGTTCGGGCCCAGGTGTGGGAGCGCGCGGTCGGG
>DASPTO010000138.1:0-11549 GCA_035623375.1 Thermoplasmata archaeon | reverse complement strand
CCCGGGCTTCTTCCGGGGCGCCCCGATGTTCATCAGGACGTTCTTGCGGCGGGTGAACGTGTCGATGGCGCGCATCCCTTGCTCGAAGCCGACCCCGCTCGACTTCACGCCCGCGAACGGAGTCTGCGGGTAGGTCGTGGGCGATTCGTTGACGACCACCATTCCGGATTCGAGGCGACGCGCGACGGTGTGCGCCGTCACCAGGTCCCGGGTCCAGAGCGCCGAGAGCAGACCGTACGGCGTGTTGTTCGCCTCTCGGACCGCATCGTCGGCGTCGCGGAACGTGGAGACGATCAGCACCGGACCGAAGATCTCCTCTCGGACGGCTCGGGAATCCGGTGGGACGTCGGACAGGACGGTCGGGCGGACGAAGTTCCCCGCCGAGAGAGGGGGGGTCTCCACCTTCGAGCCACCCGTGAGGAGATGGCCGCCGCTCTCGCGAGCATCCCGGACGTAGTCGAGGACTCGCTCGGCCTGCTCCCGTGAGACAAGGGGTCCCATCTCGATACCCTCCTGAGTCCCGGGCCCGAGCTTCAAGCTCTCGGCAATCGACCGGACCTTTTCCACGAACGGGCCTGCGATGCTCTCGTGGACGACCAGGCGGGAGGCCGCCCAGCACATCTGGCCCGCGTTCTGGAAGATCCCGTAGCCGATCCCCTTCGCCGCGCGCTCCAGGTCGGCGTCCGGGAAGACCAGCACCGGACCCTTCCCTCCGAGCTCGAGCGTGAGTGGGACGAAGCGACGGGCAGCGTGCTCTGCGATCGTGCGGCCGACGTCGCCGCTCCCGGTGAATGTGACGGACGCGCATCGAGGGTCGTCGAGGAGCGCCTCACCCACCTCCGAACCGTTCCCCGGCACCACGTTGAAGATCCCGTCCGGAACACCGGCCTCCTTCGCGAGCCGAGCGAAGGCGACCGCGGTCAGGGGCGTCAGGCTTGCCGGCTTGAGGACGACTGAGTTCCCCGCGGCAAGCGCCGGTGCGACCGACCGGACGGCGAGGAGGAGCGGATAGTTCCACGGCGCGATGTGCACCGTCACTCCGAGAGGTTCCCGGATCGTATAGTCGAACCTCGGGCCGGGGACGGGGATCGTCTCCCCTTCCACCTTGTCGGCCATCCCGGCGAAGTACTCCAGCGTTCGAACGACGTAGCCGATGTCGAGCCGCGATTCCCGGAGCGGCTTCCCGACGTTCAGCGTTTCGAGGCGAGCGAACGGATCGGCCTGTGACTCGAGGAGCGATGCGAGCTTGGAGAGCGCCTTGGCGCGACGAGCTCCGTCGTCGGACGCCCACGGGGACTCCCGGAACGCCTTGTCGGCGACCTCCATCGCATGGTGAGCATCGTCGCGCGAAGCGACCGCAGCCTCCGCGATCGGTTCGTTGGTCGCGGGGTCGAGAACCGGTCGATGTTCTCCTCGTGTCCCCGGCTCCTCGTGGCCCCCAACGACGATCTCGAACCGTCCCTCGACGCGTGACGCCATAGTGGTCCGTGCCCACGGCAAGTCGACCACTTAGCGATTCCTTTCGTTACGGGCCCATCGGATACGAACGGCCCTTCCACGCGACGCCCTTGTGCCGGAGCCCCCGGACCAGGGATGTCCCGAGCAGGACTACATAGTACCCGACGGCGATGGGAAAAAGAAGACCGTACTCCCAAGGAACTCCCAAGGCCCGGGAGAAGACCGCGTGCTTCGCGAACAAGGCGAAGTAGAGGAAGCCGCCCAAGCCGATGAGGACCGGGTCTCCCGTGAGGAGCCCGAATGGGAGCAGGCCCAGCGGAAGAAGGAAGAGGCCGATGAGTCCCGCGAGCGAACCGACCAGGCGCGCGGGGGAGAACTCCGTCCCGTGGACATTCTTGAGAAGCCCCTCGAACATCTCCGTGCGGTTCCGGTACATCCGCGTCTGAGCCAAGGTCGGCGTCCAGGCGACCCGGAGGGTCTTGCCGGCGGCACGGTAGCGTCGTGCGATTGCCACGTCCTCGAGGACGATCGAGCGGACGGCCTCGTGACCGCCCATCTCGTAGTACGCGGAACGGGGGGACAGCCAGAACTGGCCGTTCGCCATCGCCGTCTTCGACTTCGGCCGGTTGACGTGCGGGGTCCGGAAGTAGGTGAGAACGACCTGGACGTAGAACGGGAGGATGACACGCTCCCAGAAGGTGCGCATCTCGATCTTGATTGCGAAGGTGGCGAGGTCGGCGTGCTCGCGCAATGCCCATTCGACCGCGGTGCGAACAGCGGTGGGGTGCGTGTGGATGTCCGCGTCTTCGAAGAGGAGCCAGTCCCCGGTCGCCTCCCGGGCGCCGACCCAGCACGCCCAGTTCTTCCCCGTCCATCCGGGGGGCAAGGGCGGCGGATTGACCCGACGAACGCGCGGGGCTCGGGCATCGATTACGGCGGGAGTACCGTCCGTGGAACCGTCCTCTACCACGAGGATCTCGAGATTCGGATAATCCTGAGCGAGAAGGCAGTCGAGAGTGTCGGGGAGGTCGAGCTCCTCGTTGCGCGCGGCAATCACCACGCTTACTCTGGGAAGACCTGCTGCCTCGGGGTTCGGTGGCGCCGGGCCGAGGCGGGGCATCTCGAACGCGAGCACCAGAGCGTATCCCTGGTAGAGGAGGACTGCCACGGAGGCAGTCACGAGCAGTAGCTCGAGCCAAAGAGGAACCATCGTTCGGCGTAGCCGACCCCTATTAAAGCCGTGGCCGGTAGGCGAGCGGAGCGCCGGTGCGATGGAGACCGTGGAGCACCCCCGGGTTCAGCCCGGCCTCCTCGAGGACCGCCTTTACCAGAAGCACATCAGCGAGGCCGCGACCGAGCACAACACGCTCGTCGTCCTCCCGACCGGGCTCGGGAAGACGGCCATCGCTCTGCGGGTGATTGCCGAGTACCTCCGTCGAGAACCCACCCAATCGGTCCTCTTCCTCGCCCCGACCCGGCCGCTGGTCGTGCAGCACGCGAGGAGCGTCGAACGGACGCTCTTCGCGCCCGAACCGCTCACGCTCACCGGCGCGATTGCCCCCGAGCGCCGGGCCGCCCTCCTTCGACCTCCCCAGGTCGTCTGCGCGACCCCTCAGGTCGTCGGGAACGACCTCGAACATGGGGAGTTCCCCCTCCACACATTCTCGCTCATCGTCTTCGACGAAGCGCATCGCGCGGTGGGCGACTATCCGTACGTCGCGATCGCGAAGGCGAACCGGGACGGACCTCGCGCGCGCGTGCTCGCCATGACCGCTTCACCGGGCGGAAGCCGACGACGCATCCGAGAGGTCTGGGCGAACCTCGGGATCGAACGGTTCGAGTACCGTACCGAGATGAGCCCCGACGTCGCCCCCTACTTCCACGGGATCGGTGTGGAGACGATGTCGATCCCGGTTCCACCGGAGGTTCGACACCTCGCCATCCTCCTTCGGGCAGCCGTCCAAAGGCAGGTCGATCTGCTCCGCAAGCTCGACCTTCTTCCTGCGGGGGAGGCGACCCGCCGGGCCCTCCTCGAGCTCGGCCAGCGTCTCCATCGCCAGATCGACGCCGAACGTGCCCAGTCGGGGACCAGCTCGGGCATCCTCTGGAAGGCGGTGACCGCTCAGGCCGCCGCGATGAAGGGCTTCCACGCGCTCGAGCTCATCGAGACCCAGGGGGTCGATTCTCTGCGCGAGTACTTCGCACGTCAGCGCCCGGGCCCGGGACGGAGGTGGACTGCCTCGCTCCATGCCTTCCTCGATGACCCGGACGTCGAGGAGGTCAACCGTCGATTGTCGACGATGACGGTCGAGCATCCAAAGCTCGCGAGAACGGTCGAAATCGTCCGAGACGAGCTGCACCGGAATCCCTCCGCCCGAGTGATCGTCTTTGCGCAGTATCGGGACACGGTCGACCGGATCGTCGAGGAGGTTGAGCGTCTCCACGACGGGCTGGTCCGGCCTGCGAGGTTCGTCGGGCAGGCGACCCACGGGAAGGATCAGGGTCTCTCCCAGCGTGAGCAAGGCACCCTTCTCGACCGTTTTCGCTCGGGCGAGCGGAACTGCCTGGTCGCGACCTCCGTCGCGGAGGAGGGACTCGACGTACCTGCAACCGACCTGGTCGTGTTCTACGAGCCGGTCCCGGACGTCATCCGAACGATCCAGCGACGGGGGCGCACGGGCCGGGCCCGGACCGGTCGCGCAATCGTCCTCGTGGCCGAAGGGACCCGGGACGTGGGTCTCGCCCGAGCGGCGTTCGCGCGCGAACGGAGGATGCACGAGATGCTGGTCGAGGTCCAGGAGGAGGTGGAGAAGGGGATCGTCCCCACCCCGCCCGGTCCGAAGCGAGTGCAGCGCCTGCTCTCGGAGTTCCGCTAGCGGCCGGTGCTCCCGAACCCGCCGGCGCGGGATTGCATGGCTCCGACCTTGCCGGACCGGAACGTGGCCGGCTCGTCCGAGACCAGGCGGACCTGCGCGATCCGGTCCCCGACCTCAATCCGGTACTGGCCCTCGAACAGATACGTGAGGGGGACCCGGACCTCGCCCGAATAGTCGGAGTCGATCGTTCCCGGAGCGTTCACCATCAACACGCCGCGCGTGCTGAGGCCGCTCCGCGGTCGAACCTCGAGGAACGTCCCGGCAGGACAGCGCATCTTGAACCCTGTCCGGACGAGGGTCACCCGTCCGCGCTCGAGGACCACCGCCTCCGCGCTCGCGAGGTCGAAGCAAGCGGACCCTCGGGTGGCGCGGGCCGGGACGGGGACCTCGGGAGCTTCCGGAACGCGTTCGACCCGAATCGCGCGCGAGCGGCGGGGCACGCGGTGCGGGAAGTGCGCGCTCTCTTTACGGTTCCCGCGGGGTGCTCGTGTCCGAGACCTCGCTCTCCGAGACGGTCCCTTCGGTCACCAACCACCGTGCCACGATGCGTCCCTCGGCCCGGCGAAGCACTTTCCCGAGCGCCGGAGCGCTTCGTCCGGTCTGTTGAGCGAGCCGGGTCAGCGTGATCCGCCGCGGGACCGCATAGTAGCCCATGACCCACGCCCGCGCGAGCAGCCGAGACTGGAGGGGCGTGAGCGGCGTCGCTCCCTCGTCCGGGACGTACGGTCGCCCCGAGGCCCGGACGACCCGATACGGGAACTCCTCCCGGTCGAGCCGCTTCAGGACCCTCCGAAGCGCGCGCTCCTGGCCGTGGAACGTCGCGATCACCTTCTCGGCGTTGATGCGGAAGGGCGCGGTCGGGGAGATCTCGCCCCCCGCGAGCGCCAGAAGCCGTCGAAGCCGTTCGGGGTTCCTCTGACGTACGAGAAGGATGTAGTCGTGGGTCCGGGGCCGGCGTTCGACGAGTTCGAAGCTCTCGAGGCCGTAGAGGGAACGAATCCGTCGGGACTCCCGTTCGAGCTCCGAGGCCGTCTTGAGCGGGCCCTTCCGCCGGACCCTCAGAAGCTGAAGGCGCCAACCCTGCTCCAGTCGGAGCGTCTCGAGGAGCTCGACCTCTTCGTACTTGTCGAACAGCCCCTCCGGGATGAGACCAAGGAGAGCCAGGTCCTCGGTCCGAACCTCGAGGGTAACGGTCTGCATCATCGGGCCGACCGGAGGTTCCGATATGAACCTTGACCCCCTCCCTTGCGTTTAATAATTCAGGCGGCTCGCGGGCGGTCGTGTCGTTCGGTTCGCTCGGCGAGTTCCTCTCTGCCCTCGAATCGCGGGGTGACCTCGTCCGCGTGAAGCCGCCCGTCTCGAGGGACCTCGAGGTCACTGAGGTCACTCAGCGAGTGCTTCGAGCCGACGGGCCGGCGCTCCTCTTCGAGAACGTCCCGGGCTCGTCCATGCCCGTCGTGACGAACCTCCTTGGTTCGCCCCGACGGATCGCCCTGGCTCTGGGAGAGGATACGGTCGAGAAGGTCGCCGAGAAGGTCGAACGACTGGTCCACCTTCGCCCTCCCGCCGGCATCCTCGGCGCAGTGCGCGACCTCTCCGGAACGATCGAGACCCTCTCCACCCTCCGTTCGCTCGCGCCGAAGAGGGTCCGCTCGGCCCCGTGCCAGGAGGTCGAGGAGTCGACGGTCGACCTCGACCGTCTTCCCATCCTCAAGTGCTGGCCAAAGGACGGGGGACGGACCATCACGTTCCCGGTCGTGATCACGAAGGACCCCGAGACGGGGGAGTCGCACACCGGGATCTATCGGCTGCAGCAGTACGGCCGGGATACGCTCGGGATGCACTTCCAGGTCCACCGAGTCGGAGCGAACAACTATCGGAAGTGGGCCGCGCGGGGAGAGAGGATGCCCGTGGCGGCGGCGATCGGCATGGACCCGGCGACGGTCTTCTCCGGACTCGCCCCCGTGCCCGAGGGGGTCTCGAACTTCGTCTTCGCCGGGTTTCTGAGGAACGAGCCGGTCGAGCTCGTCCCCGCGAAGTCGGTCGACATCGAGGTCCCGGCGAACGCCGAGGTCGTCCTCGAGGGATACGTGGACCCCGCGGAGCGCGTAGTGGAGGGGCCGTTCGGGGACCATACCGGCTACTACTCGGCCCCCGAGCCGTTCCCGGTCTTCCATGTGACGCGGGTCACGCACCGGAGCCGTCCGGTCTATCTCACGACCGTCACGGGAAAGCCCCCGACCGAGGACGCAGTGCTCGGAAAGGCGGTCGAGCGGGTCTTCCGACCGGTCGTGCGGCTCGTCCTCCCCGAGATCGTCGACATGAACCTCCCGATGGAGGGGCTGTTCATCAACGTCGGAATCGTCTCGATCCGCAAGGCCTACCCGGACCACCCGCGCAAGGTGATGCACGCCCTCTGGGGGCTGGGCCAGATGATGTTCGTGCGATACCTCGTGGTCGTGGACGAGGACGTCAACGTGCACGACCTCTCCGAGGTTCTCTACCGGGTGGGGCTCCAGGCGGACCCGGGGCGGGACCTCGAGCTCTCGCACGGACCAGTCGACCAGCTCTCGATCTCGAATCCGGTCCCGAATCTCGGAGCGAAGGTCGGGATCGACGCGACCCGAAAGGGTCCCGAGGACGGCTTTCCGCGACCGTGGCCCGAGGAGATCCGCTCCGACCCGACGGCCGCCGCGGCGGCCGAGCGAGCGATGCGGGACGACCCGGCCCTCGCGCGTTTGCTCTCTCGGCCCAAGCCGTGACGGAGAATCCCCCGGCGAAGCCGGGCGCGGCACGCGCGCTCGGTCGGTTCCTCGAAATCCAGACGCTGGGACTCAACCTGTCGTTCGCCCTCGCGTTCCTCTTGCTCGCGTCGAACGGGAGGCCCAGCCCCTGGACGCTCCTCTGGATTGTGGTCGCGTTCGTCGCGGCGCGCAACGCAGGACACTCGTTCAATCGATGGACCGACCGGTACCTGGATGCCGCGAACCCTCGGACCAAGGACCGCGCTCTGGTGACCGGCCGGTACTCTCCCGGGTTCGCGCTCGGGTTTTGCGCGGCGAACGCAGCGATCCTGGTGGTCGCGGCCTATCTCCTGAACCCTCTCGCCTTCGTGCTCGCTCCCGTCGCGCTCGCGATTGTCCTCGGTTACAGCTACACGAAACGGGTCACGTCGTTCACCACCGCGTTCCTAGGACTCGTCCAAGCGATCACGCCCGGGGCCGTATACATCGCGGTCACCGGCACACTTCCGCCGGTCGCGCTCATCGCCGTCTTCGCCATGCTTGCTTGGGGGACCGCGTTCGAGACGGTTCACAGCCTCGGGGACGTGGAAAGCGATCGGGCGCTGGGACTGTTCTCGGTCCCCGTCCGGTGGGGAGTGAAAGCGTCCGTGCGACTCGTCCCTATCCTTCATGCCGTCGCGCTCGTCCTGTTCGCCGTCTTCGGCCTCGCACTCCGCCTAACGACTCCCTACTTCGCAGCCCTCCTCGCCATGGCGGTCCTGGTCGGGTGGACCGACCGCGACCTCGCTCGCGACCCGACGAACGCGAAGATCCCGTTCCAGCGCCATTTCGCGTTGAGCGTCCTGTACCTCGTCGGAGTCGCGCTGGCTGTATTCGTTCCCGTCGGTCCCGCGTGGGTTTGGTAGCGAATTCTGTAGGTTCGCCCCTAGGAACTAGCTCAATAGTCCCCCGGAAGTGCCGTTCCCTCGATCGACATGCCCCAGGTCATGATCGGCCTCTCGGCGCGAGACTACCGTACGACGAACGAGGTGTGGCGACTCGCGAAGCGTCACCTGAACCCGGCCGTGCGCCGCCGCATCGGCTGGAGGGGACGCTCGTCGTTCCTCCGTCAGTTGATCCTCTACGGCTTCGAGAAGGCGAGCGCGAATCCCGAGGAGTTCTTGCGGGAGGTCCGCGACACTCACGACCCCCTCTTCGGACGAAGAGGTCGTTCCGAAGCTGGGGCCGACCGGCGCGAGGCCATGGTCGTGCAATGGGAAGGGTTCTTCCCGAGCCCGGCGCCCTCGTCCCGACCTCGCCGCAAGAGCCCGAAGGCCCCGGGATAACCCGCGCCCGGTCCGACCGCGCACGTGCGAACCGATGACGAGGTCGGTGGAACGGCTGGAAGGCCTCGCCCTCCTCGGTAGTGGGACGGTCGGCTCGTTGTCGGTCCCTACCCCCGGCCTCCTCGAGAGTCGTCGGGAGGGAGAGGAAGGACCCGGTCTTTCGCTCCGTCGTCTTCCTGCTCCTTCCGGGAGACGGGGCTTCGAGGTCTCGGACGCCACCGCCCGGTTTCGATTCGAGCTGCCGGTCCTCTCTCCGGAGATCTCGGGAGGAGGAACCGGTGTCTACCCCGCGGGACCCGGAGTCGTGCTGGTGCATCCTCCCCTCGGGGCCGATGCGGCCCAATCCGTTCCCGCGGAACGGCCCGACCTAGTCGTCCTTGGAAACGCTCGAGCGCTCTGGGCGGAGGGGCTCCCCTTCGTCGCCGCGGTCCGAGAAGTGCGGTCGATTTTCGGGTCGACGCCCGTCCTATGGGCTCCCCGAGTGGCGCTTCCGCACCGGATTCCGTTCCTCACGTACGTCGGAGTGGACCTCATCGACACGACCGAGTCTCTCTTGGCCGCCGCACACGGAATCTATCTCGACCCCACTCTCGGGCCTCGCTCTCCGGCACCCGACCGGAGTCGACGCTCGTGCAGTTGCGCCTTCTGCATGTCCGACCAGGCGGATGCCCTCCCCGGCCACGCCGTCGTCGCGATGCGCCAGGCGGTCGTCGAGTCGGTGGCCGCCGCTCGATCGGGCCGGCTCCGCGAGCTGGTGGAAGCTCGGTTGGTAGCAGAGCCCGCGCTCTCCGAGATGCTCCGCTACACGGACCGAGAGCTCGGAGCCCTCCTCGAGGAGCGAACACCGGTGACCGCCAGTGTGTCTCGCGATTACGTCCTCCTCGAGTCGCACCGCCGGCCCGAGATGGTTCGCTTCCGAGCTCGGTTCCTGGAGAGGTATCGGCCCCCTCCGTCGAAGACGGTCCTCCTCCTCGTACCGTGTTCGAAGACCAAGCCCTATCGCCGGTCCCGGAGCCATCGACGCTTCTTCGCCGCCCTGGAGGGGCAGCCCGCCCTGGGGCGTGTTCACATCGTTTCCGTGAGCTCGCCCATCGGCCTCGTCCCTCGCGAACTCGAAGACCTCCCGCCCGCGCGACACTACGACATCCCGGTCACGGGAGTGTGGGAAGAGAGCGAACGCGAGTACGTCCGGGCCGGTCTCGCGCACCTCCGCTCGAGCGGCAATTACCGGTCGATCGTCGTCCACCTTGACCCTCAGGAATACTCGTTCCTCGTCCCCGACCTCCCTCCGTCCGAGACAATCACCTGGACCCTCACGGACGATCGAACGACGACGAACGAAGCGATCGCTGCGCTTCGTGCCGCGCTCTCGCGCGTGCTCCAAGGGGAAACGCCGGTTCCGGGAGGGCCGCTATCGGTCGTCCGCGAGGAGCTCGAGGCGGTCGCTGGCGTACAGTTCGGGCCCGAGGCAGCCCGGCGGCTGTTCGTTCCACCGGTCCGGCTGAGTGGACGGCCATGGTTCCAGCGGGTCACCGACGGGGAGAGCGACCTTGCGACCTGGCGCGAAGAACGAGGACTGTTCCACCTCACCGTTGCCGGTGCCCGACGGCTCTGGCCCGACCCTCCGCTGCCGGTCGAGGTTCACGCTGGTGTCCCCCTCACGGGGGACCTCTTCGTCCCGGGAGTCCGCCACGCAGACGCTCGAATCCGCGCGGGGGATTCGGTCATCCTGGTCCAGGACGGGCTCCTTGCTGGCGTGGGAGAGGCCGTTCTTCCGGGACGGTTGATGACCGAACTGGGTCGCGGGCTCGCGGTCCGCATTCGTCACCGTGAGCACGCTCCGACCGACAGCACCATGACCGAGAAGCGGTCTTCGTCGGACCCAGGGCCGGTCGTCTAGCGGTGAGGACGCCGCGCTTACAACGCGGAGATCGGCGGTTCGAATCCGTCCCGGCCCACGGGTTTCACATTCCGTGGGGCCTGTTACTATTAGCCTTCACGGAGGGCGCGACAACGGGACGGCGACCACCTTACGCCCTTCGCCTCGCGCACGTCGGTGGCGGAGACCCCGGTCAAGGCGGGCGGAAGTGACCCGCGCGCGATATGCGCTCGGGGAATCTCTAGGGCGCTATGGCCGAGCTGCTCTACCGAGTATCTGCCGACGACACGGCAGAGGGTTCCGTGGACCGCGATAGGGCCCACGCGGAGGGTGTTCTCCACCGTTCGGGCATCGTCTTCCTGAGACGATCGGACGGGCGGATTCTCCTCCAGCACCGAAGCCCGTCGAAGCGAATCTTCCCCGATCGCTACGATTCCTCGGCCGCATTCCACGTCACGTTCGGCGAATCGTACGAAGAGGCGGCGGTACGGGAGTTGCTTGAGGAGACCGGCGTTTCGTCCCCCGTGCATTGGCTAGGCAAGTTCACGCATCACGACCCGCCCGAGCACCAAATCGTCGCGGTTTTCGTCTGTGAGAGCGATTCCGTTATCAAACCAGACCCGAGCGAATCGACCGGCTTTGAGTTCCGCACCAAGTCCGAGGTCGACGAAATCATTCGTGGAGGGAAGGTCACGCCGTGGCTCAGGGATGGATGGCCGCTGGCGCGTGACCGCATCTGATCGTGAGGCGATTTAGCGGAGAAGACTCGTATACCATTGGGGGAGACAAATAAGGGAAGGGGGCGTGGCCAAGACGTGCCCTTCCCCCAACACCCGAGAAAGCAACTCGAAGAACCTCTGTTCACCGCTTCCGAGTTTCACCGATATGAGGCGAAGCGCTCGGGCGCTCCGAAGCCACGACCCCCTCGAAATGTCGTTCTCGTGTTCGGCCGCCGATGGAAGAGATACCTCAATCGACGGTTCCGGGGTTGCTTCGACCGGCGCTCTGGCCTGTATCGCGCGAGTCCGTCGGTCGGAGTTGCTATCATCGGTGGGCCAGGAGCGCCTTTCGCAGCCATCGTGGTTGAAGAGTTGGCTGCGCTCGGCGTGCGTCGGTTCGTGATCGTTGGCATGGCCGGCTCTCTGCAACCCGGTCTGCGCGTCGGTTCCTTGGTCCTATGCACCAAAGCGCTTCGAGACGAGGGGACGTCTCACCATTACGTGAGACCCCAGCCCTTCGCACATCCTTCCCCCAAGCTGACCGCGAG
>DASPTO010000137.1:0-3151 GCA_035623375.1 Thermoplasmata archaeon | reverse complement strand
GGACAGGGGAGGTTGCGACCGTGGGAAACCGGTTCGGAATCGTGCGGACGTACCATCCTCGTGAGTTCGGGGACCTTCCGGGCGGCGCGAATACCGCGAGCTCGGGAGGAGTGACTCCTTCGTTGCCCTCGCAGAAGGGGCAGTTCGGGTCGGCCGGCATCGAGGGCGGAGGAGGAGCGTGCTCGTTGGGTCGCGCGCTCCTCCCGGGAACGACAATCGCGACGCGACCGGTGATCGGGTCGGTTCGGAACTCGGTGACGGTCATGCGCGTCGGCGAACCCCTGCGCGTAGATGAGCCCGCGGCGGGAGCGACAGCGCAAGTTCCGCGAGGGACCCCGAAACGAGCGGCACCAATAGCTCCGGCGCTTCGAGACCGCCGTGCGCGCCGCGCATCGGGTGTCCGCGGGGCCGGCTCCCCGGCACCGTGTAGCTCACCCCCCCGGGACTCGGCATCAGCAGCAAGAGGTCGCCCACCCGCTCTCGGATCTCGGGATGGAATGGCGGAGGACCGTAGAGCCCCCCCTCCAGGGCTACGGGCATCTCCAGGAGGTGGCTCCCCGGGGGCCGGCGGGACTCGAGCGCTTCCCGCAAGGCCGGAAGGTGGCCCGGTCGTGCGGAAAAGTACGTCGCGCGCCGGTCTCCGGACGGCGGGTGGGAAAGATGACCCAGGAGCTCGGGGTCCTGGTCGGCGACGAGCTGATGGTCCGGGGACAGCGGGACCTGACCGTGGTCGCCGGTCATCAGCACCGTGGTCCGTCGGGCGATCCGAGGAGCGAGGTTCCGCGCAACGAACGATAGGATCGTGTCGACGCCTTCGAGCTCGAGGTCCACGAGTTCCGGTAGCGGCCCTCGAACGTGCTCCGCGATGTCGAGGGCATCCCAGTACGCGAAGACCAGCGAAGGAGGGCTCGGACGGGCGAGAACCTTGGTGAGCATGAGCGCGAAGTCGCTCGCGGTGACGTACGAGGCGAACTCCGCTCCGTCGTACAGGAGGCGAGTGAAGCCGCTCCCTTCATAGCGGTCCCGGGACACCGCGACCGTCGAAACCCCCCGGCGGAAGATCGTCGGTACCCCGGAGATGAGCGAAGGGGACCAGTCGGGGCCCACGAGCATCTCGGGGGTGCTGACCCCGAGGGGCGACATTCGGAGGATCTCGACGACCGCGTCGAACCGCGGCAGGAACACCCGGTGACCCACCACGCCGTGTTGGCCCGGGGCCGCCCCGCTCGAGAGGCTCGTCAAGGCAACGGTAGTCGTGGTGGGAAACACGGAGGTCAGCGCCCGGGCGCGGCCCACCCATCTTGCGGCCGGTCCCCTCGGTCTGCGGGTGGCGGATTCCCTCAACGCAGTCCATCCGAGACCGTCGACGAGAAACACAACGACCGGGCCGTCCGGGTGTCGTCCCGCAAACGGGTCGACTTCCGGCGCAAGGCCCGGGAGCGGGCCCGCATCGGCCGCTTCGTCCCCGAACGCCCTACCGAGCCCCGCGGCGAGGTTCGCGAGGGACCTCCCGCCGTAGGCCGGTATCGGAATCCCGAGGCGCCGGTCGGGGACCACGAGGCCCGCCCCCTCTCCGAGTCCGTCCTCGGGTTGCGGAACTCTGCGGGGATCGTTCACAGAACTCGCGCGCCGGCGCCCCGAGCCGGTGGTGCGTACTTAACACCGTCCGGCAGCCGCTCACCGGAACTCGTCAAGAAACACTTGTTTCTGTGTGCGAGGGAGCAATCGCTCCGTCCGCACGGAGACCGTCCGGATCGGTCGTTGTCGGGACGAGCGCTCGACCTCCCAGAGCTCCCGCGCGAGGCGGACCGCGGTCTCGGTGAGCGGGAGGGGCCCCTCGCGGGCCGCACCCAGCGACCGGCTTCGCTGGGAGCGAGTGAAATCGGCCCAGCGATAGGCGACCCCGACGGTCCCGTATCGGAGGTTCTCGTGGTCGAGGGTGCCGGCGAGATCCCCCGCGAGGGAACGAACCGTTGCCTCGATTTCGTCCCAGCGGTCGACGTCCCTCGCGAACGTATGGTCGGTGGAGCGGGAGCGGGGCTCGTCCGCCACCTCCGGCTCCTCGTGTGGTTCCCCTCGAGCGAGCGCGATCAGCTCCGCTCCGAACGAACCGAGCGGACGCGCCAGCTCGGACCCCTTGCGGGCCGCCAGGTCGCCGATCGTCTGAATGCCGAGACCGTGCAGGAGTTCCTCCGTTTTAGGACCCACTCCGGGGATCGCGCGCACCGGAAGCGGAGCGAGAAACGCCGCGGCCTCTTCCGCGGGGACGACCCGGATCCCCGCCGGTTTCGCCCGGTCGACCGCGATCTTCGCGATCGCTCTCGAAGCGGCGACTCCAACGGACGCGGGCAGTTGCATCTCCTCCAGGAGCTCCTGCTGGATCTGCGTGGCGATCCGATGCGCCGCCGCGGCGTCGACGTCGCGAACGACCACCGCGGCCTCGTCGATGCTGTACGGAATCACGGTCGGGGAGTGGCGGCGCAGGATCGCCCGGACCTCCTTCGAATTCCGTTCGTACTTGGCGAAGTCCGGGGGGATCCACACCGCGTCCGGACAGAGCCGCGCGGCCACGGCGACCGGCATCGCGCTTCGAACCCCGGACGGTCTCGCCTCGTAGCTCGCGGAGAGCACGACCCCCCGCGTCGGTCCCTCGGCGGGGGGCGGCCCGACGAGGACCGGACGGCCCCGGAGCTCGGGACGGTCCCGGAGCTCGCACGACACGTAGAACGCGTCCAGGTCGACGTACAGCACCCAGTACGGTCGCGGTAGTGCGCGGGGAGGAACCCCGGGAAGGGTGCTCCGGTCGGCGGGCGTGATGGGCGGCTCCCGAACGGTCATCGTGCGACGGGCAGCGGCACCGACGACGACCCGCCTAATCTAGGCACCGCGGAGAGGTCCCGATACGGGGGGCAGGAACGGTCTACGGACCTCCGAAATCGACCGCCTTCGCGTCGACCGAGATCCCGTTCGGACCGATCGAGTACGGTTGCACCGAACGAACGTGGGCGGTTCGTCGCATCTTGAGCACCCGGAGCGAGAGCCCGACCCGGTGGCCGTCGGTCCCGGTGCGGTACCCCAGGAGGAGGACCCCGTCCGCGACGTACTCGCTCAGGCCGTCCCGGCTCACTTCGGGGTGGAGAGGGTCCGCCTC
>DASPTO010000136.1:0-2557 GCA_035623375.1 Thermoplasmata archaeon | reverse complement strand
GGACGCGAGCGCGTTGAAGCTCGCATGCATCCCGACCGCGACAAGGTAGTACGAGCCGGTCCCGGGTCCGGGCTGACCGAACTTCGAGCGGGCGTACCCGTAGCCGAACATCCCGGTGGAGCTCCCGTGGAGGACCACGCTCGACACCGAGCGGATGACGATGAGCGTGAGCCCGGCGGGGAGGCCGCCGACGAAGTAGGCGCCGAGGCCGTAGAGGAACGTCTCAAAGAACCCGAAGCCGAGGCCGACGGAGGCGCCGAAGACGGGTCCATCGGCGAGCTGTCGGAAGGACGATCGGAATGCGACGACCCCCGAACCCTTCAGAGCTTCTTCAACGAACGGAGCGATCACCAGGACGAGGAAGAACACCCCAGCGTCCGAATTCCCGTTCAGGAAGACGAACTCGGGCGCCGGGTAGCTCTGGCTGACGGCGGTCCCGGCTGCGACGATGATCGTTTCGAGGATCGCCGCGACAATCGTAGCGAACAGGGCGCCGTAGAAGAACGCCCGAAGGAGAGGTCCCCATCCTTCCTTGCCGTACCGTTCGGTCCCGCGGATCCACCCGAGGTAGATGAGCGCGGGAATGAACGCGACGATGACGAGGATGAGGAGGTCCCATCCGGCTCCGAGGTCGCTCATGCCCCTCCGGGCTTACTCGCCGGTGGGTATTGGTAGAACCCTTCTCCGCTCTTGCGGCCGAGCTTCTTCGCGGCGACCATCGTCCGGAGGAGCGGACAGACCCGGTAGCGCGGGTCGCGGAAGCCGTCCCACAGGACGTCGAGGATCGAGACCGCAGTGTCGATCCCGATCAGGTCCACGAGCTCGAACGGCCCCATCGGGTGGTGGAAGCCGAGCTTGTAGGCCGTGTCGATGTCCTCCTTGGTCGCCACCCCCTCGTAGAGCATCCACGCCGCTTCGTTGACGAGGACCGCGACCGCCCGGGTCGTGACGAAACCCGGCGTGTCCTTGGAGGTGACGACCGTCTTCCCGAGGCTTTGGGCGAACGACCGGGCCTCCTCGAGGACCTCCGGGCGGGTCGTGTGGCCCGGGATCAGCTCGACAAGCGGCATCTGGAGCACCGGATTGAAGAAATGGATCCCGACCAGGCGGCCCGGGTCCTTGAGCTCCTGACCGATCGAAGTGATTGGAAGCGAGGAGGTATTGGTCGCGAGGAGCGCCGTCGGCTGTGTCATCGGCTCGAGTTCCGCGAACAGGCGGCGCTTCAGCGCAAGGTCCTCCGGGGCCGCTTCGACGATGATCTGGGCCGAGTCGGCTCGGCGGAGGCCGATCGCGAAGTCGATCCGATGAATCGCCTCCTCCCGGTCCCCCGCCCCGACCTTCCCGCGTTGGACGGCGTGGTCCAGCGCTCGTGCCGCGTTCGCGAGACCCCGGCGCGCGAGCTCTTCGTTGACGTCCTCGAGCGTCACCGGGTAGCCCGCGAGCGCGCACTGGGCGGCAATGCCGCTCCCCATGATGCCGGCTCCGACCACAAACACCCGTTTCGCGACCGATGCGCGAGGGTCGCTCTGGGAAACGGTCGGTTCGGGACCCGCCATCAAGATGCCTCCGGGGCCGACGGAGCGGTCCGGGCGACCTCGAGATACTCGCACGCGCGACATAGCTCGTTCGCCGCCGGCTCCCCGCAGGCCCGGCAACGATTCGGGGCGACCGACCCTACCCCGTCCGCGAGGAACCGGGAGACCAGCCGCTCGTGGGTCCGAAGGAGTGCCTGCCGCGTACCTGGCTGAGCCTCTTCGAGCTGCCAGACGATCTCGCGGAAGAGGTTCCTCGACGCGCGACCCGCGTGGGGGCACTCTCCGTGGTCGAACGGGATCTTCCTCAGACGAGCGAACAGGTATACCTCACGCTCGGGCACCTGAGCGAGTGGGGCGACCCGTGGGACGAGCCCAGGCTGTCGGACCCGGTGCGGTGCCATTCGGACGAGACGGTCGAGGTCTCCCCGAACCAGGTTCATGAGGACGGTCTGGGCGAGGTCGTCCAGGTTGAAGCCGAGGACGAGCGCGTCCGCCCCGACGTCGCGTGCGGCGCGGTTGAGGAGCTGGTGCCGCCATACGCCGCAGTAGGAACACGGGATCGTCCCCGGAAGCTCGGAAGCCGTCCGGTCGATGGTCGTCCCGATCACCTCCCGAGCGGAAACGACGTGATGCTCGACTCCCAAGGAGTCGGTCAGGTCCCGGGCGGCCCGGAGCGTTCCCGAACGGTACCCTGAGATTCCCTCGTCCACGCTGAGCGCGACGACGCGGACGGTGGGCCTTCGACGGAAGTAGCGGTGCGCGAGCGTGAGCGCCACGCCACTGTCCTTCCCGCCCGAGAGGGCCACCGCGACCGTTCCGTGCCCGAATCGGGGCAGCTGCCGATGCATCTCGCGTCGAACCCGCTCCTCGACTGACTCTTGGAAGTGCGTCGCGCAAAGATGGGCGCCGCGGTACGGCTGGTCGATGACCGCTTCCGCCGAGCAAGTGGAGCAGCGCACGATACGGCGCAACGGTCGGGTCCTATTTGAGCGACGAGCGGCCGGCCGCGTTCCACTGCGCGC
>DASPTO010000135.1:0-4177 GCA_035623375.1 Thermoplasmata archaeon | reverse complement strand
GGCGCGAGAAGGAGGAGTTCGGGTGCGTGCTCGAACCGCGCGGTGATCACGGGCCTTCCCGCTCGGTGATCTCCTCGATGAGCTCGTCGGGGTCGCGATGACGGCGGAGCTCGCTGATGGTGAGGATCGGGAGCCCGGCATACGACGGACGCGGCACGGGGTCCGGAATCACGAACATGGCGTGGCCCTCCGCAACGCGAGCGAGGCCGTGGAGCACTTCGGCTCGATGGAGCGCAGTCCGCAGGCTCCCGGCAGCCGCCAACAGGACGTCCGGCGTCCGGGCGAGAGCATCGAAGGGGGCCCGGACCGTGACCGTCACTTCGAGTCCCATCCCGTCCAGCTGACGGACAACCCCGTCTCGGAAGGCGTCCCCCGTATGCGGTTGGGGCCGGCCCGCGGGAGGCTCGGGTGCCTTCTTCTCTTCGGGCTGCTCCTCCCGGTCGGCCTTCGGTATCTGGGCGGACCAGTCGAAGAGACCGATCGGGCGGACGATCGTCTCCCCAAGGAACGTCTCGATCCGTTCGACGACGAGCGCCTCGGCCCCGGCGCCCTCCTCGTAGAGCTGGATCGCGCGACGCGAAACACCGGCAATGCTCGCGAGAGCGCCGAGGGAGAGACTCCGCTCGTTCCGTAGCTCCCTCAGCCGCTGCCCGTCGACCTGAGCGAACGTGCCGCCCGGGCTCGCGTACAAGAAAGGAGGCAGAGCCTTCTCCAGGTACTCTTGCAGCGTCTCCTCGTTGATGATCGGAACACCGTAGCGGGTGTACACGACACCCGGGTCCAGCTCCGAGGCTCCCGAGGTCTGACCGATCACGATCGTGATCGCCGGAAACAGGTGGCCCAGCTCGAGAAGCCGACCGGCTTCCTCGGAATCGAGAGCGTCGATGTTCTTGAGGACCTTCACGAGGAGGAGCGTCGCGTCCCGTCGGGCGGCGAGGTCGAAGCTGGTCGGGCGGATCGAATGGGTGTCCGCCACGTAGAACCCGGCTCGATCGAGGAGCGAGCGGATGTGCTCGATCGACCGTTCTCGGGACGATTGCACGGTACTTCCTCCCACATGAACCACCTACCTCTTATATATAAATGCACACGGTCGGCACCCTCGGAAAGAAGTTCTCCGCTCGACGGAGAATCGTCTTCCCCACGTTCCGGCTAGCGAACGTGTGGAAAGCCCGCTTCGGCCGGTGCCAGATGCGCCGGCGTTGGTGGTAGAGCCGACGACGGGTTCCGTCCCAAGGACGGTCATCGTTGCCGACGTGCACCTGGGCCTCGGGAGCAGCCCCGAACGCCCGCTCGGACCACCCGAAGCGTCGGCCGACCGGCTGGCTACCGAGCTTGTCACGATCGCACGCTCCGTGCGCGCGAAGAGCGTCCTCGTCGCGGGGGACGTGAAGCACCCCATCGTCGGCACGCCCCTCGGCCTCCGCAGCGTGGTGTTCGATTTCTTCTCGGAGATCCTTCGGGAGGGGCTGGACGCGGAGATCGTCCTCGGAAACCACGACGTTGGAATCGTTCGGCATCTTCCGAGGGAGGTCGTCGTCCACCCTTCGACCGGGGTCGTCCGGGGCGAAGTCGGGGTCTTCCACGGCCATCGGTGGCCCTCGAACACGGTTCTTCGAGCGCCGCGCCTGGTCGCGGGGCATCTGCACCCGGGGTTCCGCCTCGCCCCGACGGTGGACGACCCGGAGGGAAAGCGAAAGTGCTGGGTCCGTGTCGAGCGGCTGCCCCCTCCGAGGACCCGAGCGCGGCGACGGGTACACATCGAGCCGAGAGCGCGCGAGATCGTCATTCTCCCGGCGTTCAACCCGATTGCCGGGACCGAGTCCCTGAATCGGGAACGACCGACACGGGGCCGCTCGTTCCTCTATCAGCGGTTCCTTTCGCTCGGCGTGGCGCGTGCCTATCTGCTCGACGGCACGGACCTCGGGGTTCTCACAATGCGTTCGGTCGACGACCGCCGGTCGCAAGGAGTCGGTCGAGCTCGGTCGGCTCGGTGACCGGGGGCGCGCACGAATTCCCGAAGCAGACGAGTGCCCGGGGTTCCTTCGCCGACCCCATCGCTTCCAGTTCTCCGGGCAACGAGAACGGAGGCGGTGGATGGCCGGAGAAGACCCACAGATTGGGGTGCCAGACGCGACGGGCTGCACGAAGAAGAGCGTCCGCTCGGGGCCCATCCCCCTCGACCACCACGGTCGCGGGAGCAGTCCGAAGGAGTCCGAGCGCGAGCGCGGAGCCGGCAGCGAACAGACCCGCTCCGGCGATCCGCCTCGCCGAACTTGCGAGAATACCTTCCGCCTTCCCCCTCCACCGATCGTCGTGCGTCAGGGAAGAGAGGCGGACGAAGGAGATGGCGGCGGACGCGTTCGCCGAGAGGTGCGGGCTGTCCTCGAGCGGATAGGAAGGCTCCGAGACACCGGCGACGTTCGGTCCGTCGTAGAGACGCGGAGAAAGGTCCCTAAGGAGACCGTCCTCGCCCCGGAACTCTCGGTCGATGAGCTCCAGGAGGTCGACCGCGGACTCGAGGTACCTCGGCCCGGTGAGCGTGCCAGCGAGCTCGAGCAGCCCGGAGGCGACCGCGACCTGGTCCTCGAGAAGACCGAACCCTTCCGACCCCTCGCCGTCGACCCGGTGAGCTACTCCGTGCCCGGGTCGGTAAGCCTCCCGGAGGATTCGATCGGCGGTCGCCTGAGCGTCGGCGAGCACGGTCCTGTCGCCGAGAAAGGCTCCCGCCCGGGCGAACGATGCGACGAACCGTCCGTTGATATCGGAGTAGACGGCTCGGTCGACCTGGGGAGTGGGCCGCCGAGCGCGGGCGGCTCGAAGCTTCGCGACGGCTCGGTCGAGAGCTCTACTCGCGGTCTCCGGCGGGTAGATCCCCTCCGCCGCCTCGGCGATCGGCAGGAGTCGGAACAGGACGTTTCGGTCGGGGTCGTGTGGCATGCGACCGTCGGTGCCCACGCCGAAGAATCGGGTCACGAGCCGAAGCTCGTCTGCCTCGAGGACCTCCTTGAGCTCCGCCCGGGTCCATGTGAAGTAGCCTCCGTCGTCCCCCGGAGCGTTGTCGGCGTCCTGGCTCGCGCCGAACCCGCCCTTTGGGTCGCCGAGGACGGAGCGGACCCAACCGACGGTTGATCGAACGACCTCCTCGAACCGAGGGTCGTGGAAGCGCGCGGCCCCTTCCGCGTAGGCCGAAAGAAGGGCTGCGTTGTCGACACCCATCTTTTCGAAGTGAGGGATGTGCCAGCCTTCGTCCACAGAGTATCGATGGAACCCGCCTCCGACCTGGTCGAACATTCCCCCGTCGGCCATGTGGGCGAGGGTCTCCCGGGCGCGTTCGCTGCTGTCGGGACTCCCGTTTTCGAAACCGTCCCAGAGGAGGAGCGAGACCGCGGTCGGATGCGGAAACTTCGGGGCTGTCCCAAATCCCCCATTCACCGGGTCGTAGCTCGAGAGGGTCTCTCCTACGACCTCGGTCGCGAACGAATCGAGGGCGACGTCCTCGGGCGAACGGGCGGAGCGCATCCGGGCGATCGCGCTCTGGATGGCATGCGCGTTCTCCCGGACTCGCTCGGGTTCCTCGCGCCAGACGCGCGCTACCTCCGAAAGGAGCCGGCGGAAGCCGGGTCTCCCGTGGCCATCGGTCGGAGGAAAGTAGGTTCCGCCGAGGAACACGTCCCCGTCGGGAGTCAGGAACGCCGTGAGCGGCCAGCCGCCTTCCCCGGTGAGAGCGCCGACCTGTCGCTGGTATCGGCGGTCCACCTCGGGGTGTTCGTCCCGGTCGACCTTGACGGCGACGAAATGCTGCAGAAGGAGACGGCCCACCTCGGGGTCGGAGTACGTCCCTTCGTCCATGACATGGCACCAATGGCACCACGACGCGCCGATGTCGAGCAGGATCGGTCGCTTCGTTCGCCGAGCGAGCTCGAACGGCTCCGGGCTCCACGGAAACCACTCGATCGGCTGCTCTACGGCGCTGCGGAGGTAGGCGGAGGTCCGCTCCGAGAGGCGCCAACCGCCCGTGCGCCTCGGCTCGCCACCGGAGGGCAGGTTCATCGGGAGGGACGGTCTCGAGCCGCTCTTACCCTTGTCGGGCTGCCGGGAAGGGTCCCGAGCGGGGACGAGTCCGACGTAACCGGCTGACGGGAGAGTTACCCCGCGCGCGCTTGTTATAAAGGGG
>DASPTO010000134.1:0-2751 GCA_035623375.1 Thermoplasmata archaeon | reverse complement strand
TCGAGGAACGTCTTCCGATCCGGCCCGGCGACCGCCCGCTCGGCGGCGACCATCGCCTTCACGGCCTCTTCGCGGCCGTACCGTCCCATCGGGAGGATGTAGGGCTCTTCGGTCTCGCTCGCCGAGTAGTCGGGGATCCGGACGCGCGTGTCGAACTGGTTCGTCGGGATGTGGCGGACCAGGGTCTCGCGGAGCTTGTCCGGCGACTCGCCCGCGGCGAGCACGGCGATCATCCCGCGTCCCTGAGAGAGGAAGTTGAGGAACGTCGGCGTGAACAGCATGTAGTAATCGTCCACTCCGACGTTGACGTCGACCTCGAACGCGTTGAAGCTGCCGCGCCGGAACCCGCCCCCGAGGAGGCGGTCGAAGTCGGGGATTCCCGACGAATAGAACCGTTCCTGGTCCGAGAAGGGCTTCCACGGTCCGTTCGGGACCGTGGTCCCGGGGTTGGGAAGGTTCCCGAGGGCCTCGAACCGACCACCGTTCAGCGTGATCGCATAGCGAGCCCGTCCGATGTTGGTGGCACGCAGCTTCTCAAGGCGAAGGTGGCGGACTCGCCGCTCGTCGAGCTCTTCGCGCTGGATGGAGATCAGCCCGTCGACGAGGTACTCGATCCCCCCGGCCTCGGGCTTCTCAAGGATCATCACGACGTCCGTGCTCGAACCCTCCACGAGGTCCTTCTGGAGGGCCATCACGAACTCTTCCATCTCGAGTCCGTACTTGTGGGTCACACCCTCGAGCGAGTCGATGACGAGGAGCGACTTCTCCGGAAGGGCGCGCTCGATGCGCTGGTAGACGTTCTCCACCTCGGGCATCGGGCTCCGCTTCAACAGCGCGGTGAGGTGCGTCCGGTCGACCCGGGTCGGTGGGCCCCGTTCCTGGCCGAAGCTCGCGAGGACTTCGCGCCCTGCCCGGACCTTCCGCTGCTCGGGCTCGGGCAGTTCGACCTCGCGGGACTTCCCGGAGGCCTGGAGCGCGTCGAGGAACAGCTTGGCCGCGTCGAGGACGCGCGTGCGCATTTCCGACGCCTTGAGCCACGGGAACTGGCGGAACAGCGCCTCGTCCCCGATGCGCGTCGAGAGGTAGTACGACCGGTTCGGTTGGCCGACGCGCTCGAGCAGTTCAAGCCCGAAGGTCGTCTTCCCGGTCCCTGCGCCACCCTTGATGATCAGGGAACGCCCGCCCTTCCCGCTCAGGAAGGTGATCACCTCGGACGGCACCCCGCCCACGGTACTCCCCTCGTTCGCGGTCATGCTAGATGCCTGATCCACGGACGGAGCGCGGGTCTCGAAACCCAACGAACCATTCCGTATCCCGTGCCATCATGGGGGACTTCCTAAAGTAAAGCTTTCGCACCGAAGAGAAGGGCGCCGGTTATCCTTCCGCGGCCGCGCGACGGGCGGCTTTTCGAGCGAGTTCGAGCGCGCTCGCAAGGGGCGCCCCCGGGTCTCCCACCGCGGTCGCCGCGGACGCGTTGCCACCGCCCTTACCGGCGAACTCGCTCTTGCCGGCATCGAGGGCCACCTGGGCGGAGACCTTCGACTCGGTCGAGCCGACGAAGAGGAGCCCCCGACCGTCGCGCTCGCTCGCGAGGAGAGCGACTCGGTGCCCCTCCTTCGTGAGCAGCCGGGAGAGTTCCATCATCTCGTTGCGGTCGAGGTCGACCGTCGCCACGACGAGCGTGGTCGCTCCGACGACCTCGGTCGCGGCGGGGTCGGCCAAGAGCCGCGTCGCGGTCGCCCCGAGGTTCTCCTTCCGCTGTTCCCGGGTCGCCTTGCGGGACTCCTCGACCTCGGTGAGCAGTCGATCGATCCCGTCGGGCAGCTGGTTCACCGGCACGCCGAGCCGGTGGGCCGCTTCGGAAAGGACCGCCTCGTGCTCGTCCCGCACGTCGAGCGCGCGCTCGCCGCTCACGTACGTGAGGCGAACGACTCCGTCCTGGATCCGTTCGACGTCGAGGATGGCGATCGCCCCGACCTCGCTCGTGTGGGTGCAGTGCGTTCCGCCGCACGCCTCCACGTCGAACCCTTCGACCTCCACGATCCGCAGGTCCTTCCCCGGCACGGCCCCGCCCTGGTAGAGGGTGAAGCCGAACCGTCGCTCGGCCTCGCCGCGAGTCTCGAAGTAGCTCTTGACCGGTCGGTCCTCCCGGACGATCTGGTTCACCCGTCGCTCGACCTTGTGAAGTTCTTCTTTCGTGAGGCCCCGGTAGTGCGTCACGTCGATCCGAGCCGCTTCCGGGCCCTTGTACGCCCCCGCCTGCCAGACGTGGGGACCGAGGACCTCCCGGAGCGCGCCGTTCAGGAGGTGGGTCGCAGTGTGATGTTGCATCAGCTGCGTGCGTCGTGCGACATCGACCTTCGCGCGGACCCGTTCCCCTACGGCGAACGGCGACGCACGTTCGAGCCGGTGGACGACCCACGGTCCGCGGTGGCCCACGTCGACCACCTCGAGGTCCCCGAGGGAACCCTTGTCGGTCACCTGGCCGCCGCCGGTGGGGTAGAAGTACGTCCGGTCGAGCGCGACGAACGGTCCTTGCGTCCAGACGACGTGCGCTTCGAAGTTCGTCGTGTACGGGTCCAGGTAGTACAGGACCTCGGTCGGAGGGGTGGCGGTCGGGACCTCGGGGACGCCCTCGGTCGTTTCGACGTACTCGCTGGTGGGCCGCTCGTTCTCGTGGCGTTCGGCGACCCGGGCGTAGAAGTCATCCGGGATCTTCGGGGGCTGGCTCAGTTCCTCCACGGCGAGGTC
>DASPTO010000133.1:0-2833 GCA_035623375.1 Thermoplasmata archaeon | reverse complement strand
TCGACCTTCAGCGCCTCGAGCACGCGCGCCTCCGCGAGGTGGCCGATGCGGCACTTGGCCATCACGGGGATCGACACGGCCTGCTGGATCTCGCGGATCTTCGAGACCGGAGACATCCGCGCCACTCCCCCGTCGCGCCGGATGTCGGCCGGCACGCGCTCGAGCGCCATCACCGCGACCGCGCCGGCCTCCTCCGCAATCCCCGCCTGGTCGGCGGTCGTCACGTCCATGATGACCCCGCCCTGCTGCATGCGGGCGAAGCCCCGCTTCACGAGCTCCGAGCCAAACCGGAGCTTCTCCATCGTGTCCGTCATACCGGAATGCGACCGGAGCGAGTACCGGGATGCGTATAATACGGTCGGCCCCCCGGTAGGCCAAATCTTAATGGTCCTTGCGCGGTAAACAGGTTGCAGGGGGAGCTGGGTACCGGCTGAGAGGACGAGGGGAACCTCGTCGACCCCACGAACCTGCTCGGGATAATGCCCGCGAAGGGAACGCGATGGACACCCTAGGCGATATCTCCGCCGGCCCGCGGAGGACGTGAAAGAGCAAGGAACTGCCGCTACTGCTGCGCGACCTGCCCGACGAATCCGTCGACCGGGAAGGGTCGGCCGAGCTCTCCTCGCCGCGGCGATCGCCCTCGTGGTGGTTGTGGCGAGCTTTGCAACGTACGAGTACTACTCGACCGGTGGCTCGTCCTCGGGGACCACGCTCGTGGTCTACACGTACTCCTCGTTCTTCTCGGGGAATTGCGGCCAGGCGAATCTCACCACCCTCCTCGGGGATTTCGAGCGAGCGCACGGCGTACACGTTCAGCTCGTTTGCCCCTACGGAAATCTCGTCAGCGCGTTGGAGTCTCCGTCGGAGTACGGTCTCCCGGCCGCGGACCTAGTGGTCGGTCTGGACGAAATCACCGCTCCCGAGGCGGAGTCGCTGGGTCTCCTCGCTGCGTACAACCCCCCTGAACTTTCGTCGATTCCCTCCTGGGTCGCGAACGAGCTCGACCCCACGCACGGGGTCGTACCATACGAATACGGCCTACTCGCCGTCGATTACACCTCGGCCTTCCTGAACCAGACCGGCGGGGCCGTGGCCCACGCCACCCTCCCCGAACTCGTGTCGACCACAGGGTGGTCCTCTCAGCTTGTCACCGAGAACCCTCTCTACGATATCACCGGAGAGGAATTCCTCGCCTGGCAGGTGGAGTACTACGAGACCGTCCTTCATCAGAATTGGGAGGAATTCTGGCAGAAGTTCTTCTCCGAGCCGCACCCGAGCCCGGCTCCCGACTGGTCGACGGCGTTCGCCGAGTTCAACAGCTCGGCGGGCCAGGACCAGATGGTCGTAAGCTACGGCACGGACCCCGCCTACGCAGTCGCGAGCGGGGAGGCCGGGTCGCTCGGCTCGACCGTCTCTTGGTGGAACGGCACCGCCTACGGCTGGCGGACGATCTACGGAGTCGGCGTGGTCCAGGGCTCTCGTCATGCGGCTCTTGCCGAGGCGCTCGAGGATTACATCCTCGGCGGGACGTTCCAGTCCTACCTCCCGGAGAATGAGTGGGAGTACCCGGCCAACCAGACCGTGTCCCTTCCCGCCGCATTCTCCGCCGCCATCGACCCCGCCTCCGTCGTAGCGCTCAACAACGCCACGACGCCCTCGGAGCTCGTCGCGAACCTCACGGAGAACGGGGGCTGGCTCGACACCTGGCAAACGCTCGCCGGAGGATGACGATGCGGCCCCGATGGGAGGGAACCGGGTTCCTCCTCCCGGTGATTGCGTTCGTCGCGTTGTTCGCACTCCTTCCCGTGGCGCTCTTGTTCTCGAGCGCGTTCTCCGAGGTCGGGGGCGCAGGGGGGTTCGTCTCGGTCGTTTCGGCGACCCGAAACCTTCGCTCGCTCGATAACTCGCTCGAGCAGGGTGGGATCTCCGCCGCCCTTGCGGTCGCGCTCGGGTACCCCGCCGGGGTGTTCGTCGGACGCTACGCGTTCCGGGGGCGTGCGCTCCTGCGCTCGTTCCTACTCATTCCGTTCCTGCTCCCGAGCCTCGTGGTCGTCTTCGGAGTGCTCGACCTGTTCGGGCCGTCGGGGGTCGTGTCGAGCCTCCTTCCGTTCACGTCATGGTTCGGGAGCGGGATTCCCGCCATCATCGCCGCGAACCTGTTCTTCAACGTGCCGATCGTGCTCCTCCTCACGGCGACCGGGTGCGAGACCGCCTCGGTCGAGCTCGAGGAAACGGTCGGGACTCTCGGTGGAACCCCATTCCGAGCGTACCGCGAGGTCTGGGCCCGACCGACGTGGGTCGGTGCTGCGGCCGGGGGACTTCTCACGTTTCTGTTCTCGGCGCTCTCCTTCGCGCCGCCGCTCCTCCTCTGCGGTGCAAGTTCCCGATGCTACACGCTCGAGGCCCAGGTCTACGTCCTCGACCAGACGTACCTTGAGCCCAACGCCGCGGCGACCCTCGCGTTCGCGATGGTACTCCTCCTCCTGCTTCCGACAGCCTTCTACCTCGCTCTCGTAAGCCGTCTCCGCGCCAACCCCGGTCGGCGCGTCGCGGGGCCTCGACCGATCGACTGGCGCTCCCCACCCGTCTGGGCACTGGCGGTCGAGACGGTGCTCGTTCTCGGAGCAGAACTTGCCCTTCTCGCTGCCGTGTTGTATCGGACGGTCGCGCCGAGCGAACAGTTCACCGCGGGGGCAGCATGGTCGGCTCTCTTCTCGGCCAGCACGACAAGCCATCTGGGGGTCTCGGCGGTCGGTGCGGTGGGAAACACGCTCTTCTTCGCGGTGGTGGCAGCTCTTCTCGCGCTCCTTCTGAGCGTGGTGAGCGGTTACGC
>DASPTO010000132.1:0-4717 GCA_035623375.1 Thermoplasmata archaeon | reverse complement strand
CGCCCGGCGGCGAGGAGCCGCCGCCTTGGGTTGGGGCTCCTTCCGGGGGGCTTCCTCGGAGGTCTCGGTCACGACGGGAGTCTCGTCCGCCATCAGTTCGCCTCCTTGAGGTGGGCCCGTTCCACGAGGTAAATGCCGTCCTGGAAGACACGCGGGTCGTACTCTCGGATCTTGCTCGCCCGCTCGATGTTCGCGGCGCTTTGGCCGACTTGCTCGACGTCGAATCCCGAGAGGATCACGAACTCTCCTTCGACCTTCGCGCTCGTGCCGGGAAGAAGGTCGGAGGAACGGGGGTGCTTCTCTCCGAGGAAGTTCTCGATCAGGATGTGGTTCTCCTTCACCTGGACTTTCATCGGGAAGTGCGCAGCGACGATCTTGAGCCGCGCCTCGACTCCTAGGGTGAGCGAGCCCGCGAGGTTCTTCAAGTGAGCCGCCCACGTGTTGAGGAGCGACTGGGAACGCTTGCGGTGAGACGGCAAGCGCAGCGTGAGTGTCGCCTTTCCCGAGTCGACCGCCAGCTCGAGGGCATCGGATGGGAACGGCCGCTCGACCTCGCCGAGCGGACCTTTCGCGCGAAGGCGCCGGCCCGTCACGGTGAACGTGACGCCCTTCGGGAGGTCGACGGTCTGCTGGCCGCGGTCGCGCTCAGTAGACATAGGCGAGCAGCCGACCTCCGATCTTGAGCTCCCGCGCCTGCTGGTGGGAGAGGACTCCCCGGTTGGTGGAGAGCACGAGGATCCCGAAGTCCTGCGCGGGAAGGAAGCGGGACTCGAATCGCTCGAGTCCGTCGAACGAGACCGCGAGCCGGGGCTTGATGACCCCGCAATCGTTGATCCGCCGGGAGAGCGTCACATCGTACTTCCCGCCGCGGCCCGTGGGGACGAACGTGAATTCCTCGATGTAGTGGTGTTCGCGGAAGATCCGGAGCACTTCCGCGATCAGTTTCGAGGTGGGCGCGAGCTCGACGTGCGGCTTCCCGTCGCGGTCGGCGTGACGGAGGGCGACCAGCGCGTCGTTCAGTAGGTCCATCTGCATCGTTCCCTCCTCCTCACTGGTACTTGCGGAACCCGAGGTCCATCGCGACCTCACGGAAGCACTGTCGGCAGAGGTGGAGGCCGTAGCGTCGTACGATCCCGCGCTTGCGGTCGCAGCGCAGGCACCCGAGCTTCCGGCCGAAGTTCTTTTTGGGCTTACTCAAGGAGCGTCACCCCCAACTGGGAGACGAGGAACTGACGGGTCTCGTCGCGGGTGGACCGAAGCACCTTCGGAAGGGGCCGTGCCTGGAGTCGACGGTCCCGGATCCGGTGGCCGGCCCGGCCCATCTCGACCGAGATGTCCATCCCGTGAATCCCGATTGCCGGGTCGTACTTCATCCCCGAGAAATCGGTGTAGTCCGCGATCCCGAAGGAGAAGTTGCCGTTCCGGTCGATCGAGTCGACGTCGAACTGCTTGTCGCGTGCTTCGAACGCGCGCTTCAAGAAGTCGAGGGCGGTCTCCCCCCGAAGGGTCACCTTCGCCCCGATCTCCTGACCCTTGCGGATCCCGAAGTCGCGGTTCGTGGAGTGGGAGCGGGTTGCCACCGGCTTCTGGTGCGTCACCATCTCGAGGACCTTCTCGGCCTTCGTGCGAGGCTCCCCCGACTCGCCGACGCCGGTGTTGACGACGACCTTGATGACCCGCACACTGCGGTACGGGTTGGCGGACGGAGTCGCTCCCCCCGGCGTCCCGGAGGTTGTTGCGGGCGCGCTCATCGGTCCATCCCCTCGGCCAGGGTGACCTCGGGCGCCGTCTGGCCGACGACGAAGACGTACTCCTTCACGGTCGAGAAGCCTTCCTTGAAATGGACCAGGTTCGGCTGCGACGAGTTTCGGACCTCGACGCGCTCGACCCGGGCGAGCTCCCCGACATGGGAGCCACCCGAGACGTAGGCGAGCGACCCCGGAGCGAGCGGCAGGTGCTCGACGACCTTCTGTTCCGGGAGCGCGATCTTCACCGAATCCCCCACCCGATACGGGGTCGTCGCCGGCACGAGGAGATTCCTTCCGTCGTGGAGCGTAACCTCGACGCGGCCTCCCGAGACCGTGTGCTTGAACCGAACGCGACCGAGCTTGAGGACGGCTTCGGTCGACGGAATCGCTACGAGCGCGAGCTTTCCGCGCCGGTCCCGAACGACCCGGAAGTGAGCGTCGAGGGGAGCGGCGAGCGAAAGAGTGTCCATGAGGCCCAGGCCGCGCGAGAGGTCCCGCGTGACCTTGCCGTCCACCTTGACGGCGCCCGAGCGCAAAAGGATCCGCGCCTCGCGGGCGCTCGTGACAACATGGCGGAGGTCCCGGAGGACCAGAAGAAGAGGGATCGATTGGTCCTGCGCGTGAGGCCCCGGGGCAGGCCGCTTCAGCCACTTCGTCCCTTTCCGGGGGACGGTCCAGGTCCGCGGAGCGGCGCGGCGTTTCAGTCGGAACGTCATGCGTCGTCCTCCTCCTCGGACTCCCGGGCCCGCGAGCGACGCGGCGCCTTCGTCTTCGGAGTCGGCTCCTCTGCTTCGTCTGTCTCGTCGTCGGACGCTTCGGCCGATGCGCTCTCATCCTTCGTGTCGGCGCTCGGGGCGGGTTCTGTCGAGGGAGCCTCTGCGGCAGTTGGCTCGGCTACCTCCTCGGCTTCGGTCGTCGTCTCTCCTCGCTCCTCGGGAGTAACGTCCTCGTCCCGGAGGCGCATCGAACGACGGCGCCACGGGTCGGCGAGGTTCAAGCGCGTGATCACGAGGTGGCCGACGCTGAGCGAGAGCGCTTTCATCTTCTCGTCGGCCGTCTTGAGCGTGACGTTGTCGAGGGTGACCGAGTAGCTCCGCCGGTCGACGTGCGCGACCCGCTCTTCCCGTCCCGCGAAGCTCCCGGAAAGGATGCGGACGGTGTCGCCCTTGCGGACGGGAATTGCCCTTCGACGGAATCGTGCTCGGAGTTCGCGAGAGAGTGGCACCGTCATGCGGACCCTCCGTTCGGAGGTCGGTGCAGTGAAGAACGCCTTTCGTTGGCGCCGGGGAGAGTGCGGAGAGACGGACATCGATGAGATCCTCCTACAGGATGATCGAGGACGCGGCCGCGATTCGCGGCCAGCGCTCGGCGGCCTCCTTCGCCACGGGTCCCTTGATCTGGGAGCCCTTGATCTCGCCGGTCTCGGTGGTGATGACGGCGGCGTTGTCCTCGAACTGGACCCGCGTCCCGTCCGGGCGACGCATGGGGGAGCGAGCGCGGACGATCACCGCATGGAGCACCTGGCGACGCATCTCGGGGGTTCCTTTCTTCACGGAGACGATGACGAGGTCGGCGATCCCTGCCCTCGGGTAGCGGCGGTGGGTCCCGTGCCAGTTTCGAACGGCGATGATCTCGACGACCTTCGCTCCGGTGTTGTCGACGCACTCAAGGCGAGCTCCCTTCGGGAGTCCTCGTCCCCGGCGACCCGCGAGTCCCTTCATGCGGGCGCCTCCTTCGGAGGTTCGGGGGCTTCGGTCGGCGAAATGGCCTCTTCGCCAAGGACGCGACGGGCAGCCTCGCCAAGGTCCTCGACGATGCAGAAGGCGACGAGCTTCGACAGCGGCCGGGTCTCCGCGATCCGCACGCGGTGGCCGACCGGCACGTTCAGGCACGGAGGAGAGTGTGCGAGGTAGCGTCGGCGCCGCTTCTCGTATCGCTCGAACTTCGCAACGTAGTGGAGGAGCGTGCGCTCCACGACCGCGGTGCGCTGCATCGAGATCGAGACGACGGTTCCCTCGAGCACCTGGCCGCGCACCGGCAGCCGTCCGTGGAACGGACAGTGGCGGTCGTCGCACCGGGTCTTCGGTGCCCGGACGTCGAGACCGATGTCTCGAGCGCGACGTGCGGTCGGGGTGCGGGTCGGTGTCATCGGAACCTCCGAGAGCCGCCCGACAGGAGTCGCTTGGTGCGGTCCTCGGGCCGCACGCGAAGGGTCTCGCCTCTTAACGGTAACTCGCCCGACGGGAGGACGATGGTCCCCTCGAGGCCGGCCTTCGGTACGCGCACCGTGCGCGACGAGGACGCGAGCCGGACCGTGAACGTAGAGAGCGACTCGTCCACGAGGGTTCCGGTGACGGAGCTTCGGAGCGCGGGGGACGCGGGGAACGAGACCGGTGCACCGAGGATCTCTCCGGCGAGCGCCTCACGTTCGGCGCGGGAGAGCGGTGCGGGGGCCGTGGGGTTTGTCGGCATCGGCTCACCTACGCGCCCCCCCTCCGGGACGAGCGACCTGCGGGGAGTTCGCGCGCTCGCTGAGGACCGTGAGTGCCCGGGCGACGTTCGTCCGCAGGGCGCGGATCCGCCCAGGGCTCGGCGGAGCTCCGCCCATGGCAGCGACCCCGCGCTCACGTAGGAGTGTGTTCTCGTCGTCGGCGATCCGGCGGAGCAGCTCCTCGTCCGTAAGGGCGCGAAGCTCCTTCATCCGCTGAAGCGTCATGGAAGCTCCGGAGCCTCCGCGTCGGGTCCGGCAGGGACGCTCGCCGTTTCTTCCGGGGTCGAGATCTCGACAGGCGCGGGCTTCGGACGGTCCTGGACCCCTTTCACGACGATCTCGTCCGGCAGTTTCGCGGTCGGACGCATGATCCAGACATTGACGCCAATCGCGCCGGGCTTCAACCGCGCCTGGTAGAACCCCTTGTCGATCCAGAGATGAACCGCCTCTCCGCAGTACTTGATCGTCCCGGCCTTGA
>DASPTO010000131.1:0-2050 GCA_035623375.1 Thermoplasmata archaeon | reverse complement strand
GTCCGGCGACCCGATGGAGCCGTCGCTCGAGTCCCTCGTCGCCCAAACGCTCGGCACGGCGACCTCGCTCGAGCTCTCGCCCCTTCTCCCCGTCCTGGTCCGGGACCTCTCGGACATCGACTGGCGCCTGAACCAGGTCCTCGGCTCGCGCTACGCGCAGCTCACCGAGGCCGCCCGGTACGCCGTGTCGATGGGAGGAAAACGGGTCCGGCCGCTCCTCATGGCCGTCGTCTTCCGCGCGCTCGGAGCCGAGGCGACCCGCCCGATCCACTCGCTCGCGGCCGCGTTCCAGCTGATCCACACCGCTACGCTCGCCCACGACGACGTCATCGACCATGCCGAGACCCGGCGGGGCCGGCCGTCGATGCCGAGGGCGTTCGGCGTACCGCTCGCCATCGTCGGCGGGGACTACCTGTTCGTCCGGGCGTTCGAGCTGGCCGCCGAGTACCCGAAGTCGATCATCCTGCGCTGCGGAGAGGCGTGCGCCGACCTCGTCGAGGGGGAAGTCCTTCAGGACGCGAGCCGGTTCGAGCTCTCCTCGGGACGGGAGCACTACTTCCGCGTGATCGAGCGGAAGACCGCCGCGATCATCGGCGCGGCCCTCGCCTCCGTGGCGGAGATCGCCGAGGTGCCCCCCGCGACGGTCGACGCGCTCGAGACGTACGGAAAGGCGGTCGGCATCGCCTTCCAGATCCGGGACGACCTTCTGGACGTCTACGGCGACCCCGACCTCCTCGGAAAGCCGCTCTACACCGACCTTCGGGAAGGGAACCCGACGCTCGTCTCCTTGGAGACCTACTCCCGGCTCGACCCCCGCCGCCAGGCCGAGTTCGAGGAACTGTTCCAGCACCGCCGCAAGCGAACGAAGCACCTATTGCGCCTGCGCGAGCTCACCGACCTCTCGGGAACCGACGCGGTGGTCGCTCGAGAGTCGATGGAGTGGGCCAACCGGGCGATCCGCGCGCTCGAGCCGGTCCCGAAGGGCCCGTACCGCGACCTCCTCGAACGCCTCGCCTACGGCGCGGTCGAGCGGCGGTTCTGAGGCGGGGAAAGTCCCCGCGTTTCGAGCGAAAGGTACATCTCCCCATTCCCGACTCGACCGCTCTGACGGGACAGGGCGATGGGCGGCACTTCGACAGCGAACGCGAGCCACGGCGCTGGTCCGGTCGAGTTCGACCACCTGCCTCCCTCGTGGGAACCGACCCCGGTGGTCCCCCGGCTCCCGCTCGGAGTGGCGGTCGTCTCGGTGCTGATCGCGATCTTTGGCATCGTGATGCTGCTCGCCGGGCTCCTCTACCTCCTCGCGACGCTCACCGTCAACATCTTCCCGGCCTCGCTCGAGATCTTCCCGTCGATCGATGTCTACGGGGCGGCGATCCTCGCCATCCTCGGGGCGGCGCTCATCGGCATCGCGACCTCCCTCTGGCGGCAGGAGACCTGGGCGCTCTGGACGACGATCGTCCTCGTCTTCGCGACGGCGGCGTACCTGTTCTTCACCGACTACATCACGGTCCTCTTCCTCGTCTTCGTCGTCCTGTTCATCTACCTAATCTCGGTCCGTCGCTACTTCTACTGACGGACGGACGAACGGATGCGGCTCCTGCTCGCGCAGCTCGCCCCCGCGCCGGGCGACCTGCACCGGAACATCGAACGGCTTTCGGCGGCGATCGAAGCCGCTCCGAGCGACCTGGCCGTGTTCCCCGAGCTGTTCCTTTCGGGCTACCGGGTCGGCGACCGGATGCACCGGCTCGCGCTCCGCGAGGGCGACCCTGCGGTCGCCGCGCTGCGGGAGGTGGCGAGGCGCTCCGGAACGACGCTCGTCTTCGGGGCTCCGCTCGCCTCGCGGCAGCGCGCCGGTGAGGTACACAACGCGGCCATCGCGATCCCCCCGACGGGGGAGCTCATGGTCCAGGTGAAGCGGTACCTCCCGACCTTCGGCCCGTTCGAGGAGGGGGTCCCGTTCACCCCGACCGACCAGAGTGAGCCCGTCCCGCTCGTCGGGACCACCGTGGGACTCGAGGTCTGCTACGACGTCTTCTTCCCCGAGGTC
>DASPTO010000130.1:0-8956 GCA_035623375.1 Thermoplasmata archaeon | reverse complement strand
GGGTGCTCGAGACGATCCGAACGATTCTCGCCGACGTTCTCGCGAAAGTCCCCGTGCCTCGCTGACCGGACCGATGGCGAACTCCCGGGTCGTGCTCACTCCGGTCGGGGGGTCGGCCATCGTCGGGTCCCTCGCGACCCTTCTCATCGGGTTCGTCACACTGAACCTTCTCCTCTTGGTCCTCCCGGTCCTCGTCCTCGCCATCGTCACGACGGAGGTCCTGGCGTTCGATTGGTCCACCCGCGGCTTCGGCCCCGACCGGTTCCGTTGGAAACGGTTCGAGAACAGTTCTGAGGTCGGGATCGACGGGGTCGGCTCGATGGCAATCGACCTCGAGATGGCAGGTCCGAGCGCCGTCTACGCAGAGGTGTTCGACCCTCCTCCGGACGCCTTCGAGGTCGTCGCCGGCTCTCCCCGTCTCGTGACCTTCTGGCGACCGGGCGTCCCGGCGAGGGTCGCCTACGTCTACCGCCCCCGGGAACGAGGTCGGTTCCGGGTCGGGCCGACGATGATCGTCGCCCACGACCCGTTCGGGTTCGCGTTCCGGATGGCCATGCTCGAGGACCGGTGGGAGGTCCTCGTGACGCCCGCCCTCTCGGTGGAGGAGGCGACCGCCATCCCGGTCGTCGGCGGCCGAGCGCCGGCGGAAGCGTACCTCCGACGGGTCGGTCCCGGCTCTGAGTTCCGCTCCCTCCGGGAGTACGAACAGTCGGACGACGCCCGAAAGATCGCGTGGAGGAAGTCCGGGGTCGACAAGCTCTACGTCCGGCAGCACGAGGAGGAGGCGCATCCCGAGGTTCTCGTGATGATCGACTGCGGCCGCGACATGCGGCTTGGGCGGCCCGGGTCGGATTGTCTCGAGCTCGCCGTGGACGGAGGCATCGTCGTCGCCGGGCAGGCGATCGGCCGCTCCGACCGCGTCTCGCTCATGGTGCACGCGGACCAGCTCATCGAGTTCCTCGCTCCGCAGCGGGGTCCTACCGGAGCGGATGCGCTGACGGAAGCGTTCGGTCGGGTCGGGCTCGTCCCGCGACCATTCGACCTCGCGCGAGCGCTCGAGACGGCGAGCGAGAGGCTCGGAGTTCCGACGACGATCGTCCTGTTCTCGACGTTGCTCTCACCGCTCGGTGCGGTCGAGGCTGCCGTCTCGAGGCTCCGGAACCGCGGGCACCGCCTCGTGGTCCTCTGTCCCGAGGTCGCTTCCCTCTTCCCACCGGCGCCGGATCCCCTCGCAGCCGAGACGATGCTCTTCGCGAGCGAGCCCGAACTGCGAGCGATCGACTCCGCCGTCGACCGTCTCCGTAGCCAAGAGGTGCCCGTGGTCCGCTACCCCGCAAGCGAAGTCCGGGAGTTCGCTTCCGATGTGCACGCGCGGCTCCACACGCAGGAGAGTCCGCTGTGAACGAACGCCCTTGGCTCGCCGCGCTCGTCTACCCGGCGCCCCTCTACGCGGGACTCGTCGCGGTCGCTCAATGGTGGGGCGGGAGCGTCCTACTCCCGGTCGGCTTCGCGCTCGCCCTCGGGTTCGGCACGCTGACGGCGTTCGGGCTGGTCCAGCAACCGATCGCAGTCGTGGGCGGGAGGGTCTTGCTCGCTCTCTTGGCCGTCCTACCGGTCGCGCTCGAGAGTTCGATCGGAAGCGGCGGAGCGGACCTGGCGGCGGGCGTGATCCTCGGTGCCCCGTTCGTGTGGCTCGAGTACGCGTGGCGCTCCGACTCGGCCCCCGGCGCGCGAGTGGTCGCACTCGAAACGACGTTCCTCTTGGGGATTCTCACCATCGCGACCGGGGCGGCCCGTGCGAGCTCGACCGGCGGTTCCCCCGGCGACCAGTTCTTCGGGGCGCTCGGAGGGGTCCTCTCGGCACAGGTCCAGGGGATCGCCGCGCTCCTCACCGGGGGGGTGGCGACCTCGCTGCCGCTCGACTCGGCCTTCGACGCTGTCTACGCAGCTCTGGCGGCGGTCGCGATGGTCGGCGGGCTCGTCTCTTGGTTCGTTCCCCAGACCGGCGGGGGAGAGCCTCTCCCGTGGAGCTGGGGAGCCCCTTCGAACCCCTCCAAGTCCACGGAAGCTCTGGGGAAGAGCCTTGGGCTACGCCCCGGCCAGCGAGAGGCCCTCGCGACGCGAACCCTCCCAAGCCCCCCGGCCACCGTGATGGCGCCGGGGTTCCCCTCGGTCCTCCTGGGCGGGGTCCTTCTGGCCGGGTTCGTCGTTCTCGCCGTGACGGTCCCGACCGTGACGCTTGTCGTGCTCGCCTTCGGGGTCGTTGGCTCGGTGCTCGCGGTGGCGCTGACCCTCTCCCGCCGACTAACGTCCGACGCGGGGCTCGAAGGCTGACCCACTACGACCGGTCCGGTCTCCGAGCCGCCGGAACGTTGACTTCCGGCCGATCCTCCCGTGCGGTCGGCAGGCGGCTCTTCTTCCCTTCCGACCGCCCGACGGACCGAACCGTAGACGAACGCGCCGAGGATGAGAAACGCGGGAGCCGCGAGGAACGGCCAGAGGTCGAGAGGGTTCCCCGAGAAGAGGGTGAACGGCCAAGCGGCAGCAGGGACGGCCACCGTGGGGGCGAGGGTGAGATTGACCAGGAGCGTGAGGTTCTCCCGGTAGGTGAGGGTGACGGTCGTGTTGTTGGCGAGGTACCGCGGCGCGAAGATGACGAAGAGGTAACTTCCCGGAATCAGGCCGGTCGCGTTGTACGAACCCCGCGCATCCGTACGGCCCGCGCTGGGCGTACCGAGGATCGTGGCGTTCTCGATCGGGTCATGGGTGCTCGAGTCCCGCACAAGGAAGTGGACATTCGCTCGTGGTACAGGTTGGAGAAAGATCGTCACCGTCACGTTCTGGTTCGACCGGAGGCTGACGAGCGTTCCGGACGTGGTGGCGTTAAAGCCCCGTTCGCTCGCTTGAACGAGGTAGGTCCCCACGGGGAGGGTCATGGTCGTGATCCCAAAGTTGTCGGTGATGCCATTGACGCTGAGCGAACCCCAGGCCAGAGGGATGACCGTGCTCGCGGTGACGATGGCCCCCTGGATGGGCGCTTGGCTCTCGTTGTTCACAACGGAAACCTCCAGGGACCCGTTCGGGGTCTCCTCTTCCAAGAGGTCTGCGTCGACCGAGCCCGTCCACGGGATGTTGACGAGAGCGCCGGCCGGGTAGAACCCCTGGACGGAGCCGACGACCGTCGAGGGCCCGTACGCGTCCGTCTGCACGGAGAGCATGCCGGCCGCGTTGGTGAAGCCGATGGGAACGTAGTTCAGGACGATCAGAACGCCGTTGAGGTCGACGTTCGGCCCCGTCGTGAGGGTCCCCACCACAAGGACGTTCAGGAACGGCTCGGGAACGAGGACGAGGGTCTCGTTCGCGCTGCCTCCGGGCCGGAGGGAGTCATCCACGTACGACTGCCGCCAGTTCGGCTGCCAGGCGGTGACGTTCAGACGACCGGGCGGTACTCCGTAGAACGAAGCGTTGCCCGAGACGTTCGTCGGAGCCGGAACGGGGTTGATACGAACATCGTCCACAGAGAGGTTCGTCAGAACGCCGACGAGCGACGTGTTCGAGGCGTTCTCCACATGAACGGAGACTCGCCCGAGGGGTTCCGGAGTAAGGTCGACGCTCAGGCTCGAGTTCCGACCGGGCGGCGCCCACAGGGTGAGGTTCGACGGGAAGTACCACGGGTCCTCCGTCAGCTGGAGAGGCTGATTGACCACGTTCACCTGGGTGAGATTCAGGAATCCGGCGAGGCTCGTGTCTCCGACGTGACGCCCGCTCAGGTTGATAGACACCCCAGGGAGGGGGGACGTAGGTGAGGAAGAGTTCGCCACCCAGATCGAAAGGTTCGAGGTTGCGGAAGCTCGCCAGACGTCCGTGACCGACCCTGTGGGAGTGAGTCCACCACCCAGCAGCCAGGTCTCGTTCCCCGGCACATCGAGGAACCCGGAGGCCGCGTCGTACCGACCGGCCGGGTGGGGTAACGATGTCTCGCGCACCCACGAATCGTTGGCAGAGGAGTAGAGGTACGTATCGTTGAACACGGTGCCGCCAGCCGCTCCTCCGAAGAGGAGTTCGGAGTGGAGCATAGGGTCGTACGCCCAGCTTGCGGCGCCCCGCGCCGCCGGTGCGCTGGCCGGTGCGACCGGCTCGTTCCACGTCCGCGAAAGGGGGTCGAATTCCCAGACGTTGGACGAGCACGGATAGCAACCGCCGAACAGGACGAACCGGAGCGTAGTGCCGTCCCAGGCCATCGAGGCTCCCTGGAGGGGAGGTGGTCGCGGTCCGGCCACTGGGATTTGTGACCAGACCCAGGTGGTGAGATTCAGCTCCCAGAGGTCCGAGTAGACGATCGACGAGGTCGACGAGTAGCTCTGGTTCCACCCTCCGTAAAGAAGACCGACCCCGAGCGCTGGGTCGACGGCGAATGCTGCCGCCTCCCGAGCCGGGGGTGCGGTACCGACCGGCTCCCGGGTCCAAATCCCATGAGCGGAGACCTTCCACGTCTCGTTCGAGGCGACGAGGGAGGTCTGGTTCGTCACTCCACCGAACAGAGCACCGACCTGATCGGAGGGGTCCAAGCCGAAGGCGAAGTCGCTCCGAGGGGTCGGAGCGACGGAGGTGGTTACGTTTGACCAGCGATTGGTCGACTCGTTGTAGAGGAACGTGGTGTTCAGGAGCCCGTTGGGGCCGGCACCTCCGAACGCGAGTACGGAGGCGGTCGTTGGGTCCGCTGCGAGCCCGCCGCCGACGCCGACCCCGACCGGAGGCGGGGCAATCGTGGACCAGCCCAGGGTCCGATTTGCAAGGTAAGACGAACTCAGCGCAATCCGCTCGGAGAGGTACGTCGGCGAAGCTGTGGCGGGGTTGGCGCCCTCGAGCGTCGAATGGTCCCCCGCCCGCATGGCGGGCGTGGGTTGCGGCACCACGGAGAGGGCGGTCGAGAGCCCGACCATGAGCGTGACCGCCACCAAAAGCGGCAAGCGAACTGCCCCCCGTGGATGTGACAGGAAGGCCCCCGGCTGCGTCCTCGACCGACAGGTCACGTTTGGAGAGAACCCAGGAGACCCCTAATACTCTCAGGTGGCCGAGTCCGCTTGGCAACCCCCCTCCTTTACCCCCTCTCGTGCGAGGCGACCCCACCAGTCGAGCGCGAGGTATTCATACCGGGGCTTTCGCATTCTTGACCACTCGGGGACCCCGGTTCCCGACCGGAGGGTGTCGATGGGGGTAGGTTCGCTAACGCATGTTGGTCGGTCGGTCCGCTGGGGCGGGACCCTGATCGCGGTCGGCGTCGTTCAGTTCGTCGTGGCCATGGGCGTGGTGCAGACCCGATACGGAGGGTACTCTCTGCTCACGAACTACATCAGCGATCTCGGCAACACCTCGACATCTCCCCTCAACGCGGTGTTCAACGTCTCGATCGGCATCCTTGGGATCTTCGCGTTCTTCGGAATCCTTCTCGCGTGGAGCGGCTTCCCTCGCGGGGGGTCTCGCGTCGCGGGCCTCTTCCTATTCCTGGTCGCGAGCATCGCCGCGATCCTCGTCGGGTTGTACCCTGAGAACGTGAACGGTCCCGTACACGACTTCGTGTCTCTGATGGTGTTCCTTCCGGGCGGGCTCGCTCTCGTCATCCTCTCCGTGGGAATGCGGGAAGGGACGCGCTGGTTCGGGTATCGAGCGTTCTCGCTGATCCTCGGGCTGGTCACGCTCCTGTCGCTCGCCTATTACGCGCCGACCCAGGCGTACAGCACCACATGGGACCCAGGCCTCGTGGAACGCCTCATCGTCTTCCCAATCCTCCTCTGGGGGTTCGTCGCGGGAGTTCACCTCGCTCGGCTGCCCCGGTTTTCCCCGACGGTCCGGGCGGCGCCGACAGCCTAGCTTGGGGGTCCTGTCCACCAGCCCCTGCCCAACTTTCGGGCTCCGAACACCCGTCGAGCGGGTCCTTAGCACGCGCTAAAGCGTCGCATGGAATGCGTCGGACAATCGTCCGACAACTGCGGGAAATGAACCACCCGGGTGGGGTTCTCTAGTTACCCCGGAAGGTCGACCGTTTCCGGCTTGACGGTGCCCTTATGTAGGCTACCGCGGTCGTTTACCCGAGGCAATGACCGAGGAGGGAGAGAATGCTGGCGGATCAGATCGTCCGAGCCGACTTCGCTGCACGCTCCCTTCCCCGGAGTGCTAGCGTTCGGGAGTTCGCTGCCCGCGAATTCCCCAATGAGGACTGCCGTTGGGTAGCCTCGACGGTCTCGGGTGGGTCGCATGCGACCCGTCTCCGGGCCCGCTGGGGGCGTCTCCTGCGGTCGTTCGGCACCCGGCGGAAGGCCGAGCCCGATGTCGACCCGGCCCTAGAGCCGACAGCGACCGCTTAGGCGCGAAAGCGCCTTCCACCCGCCCCCTCGTTCGAGGGAGGCGGGTGAACCATTTCCCGAACCTGCCTGCGTCGCTCGTTCTGTCTGGATTTGTTCCCCTTTCCAGTCCTTGAGGATCTCGAGGGCTGCGTTCCGCCCCGGGGCGCCCATAACGCCGCCCCCGGGGTGGGCGGCCGAGCCGCAGAGGTAGAGGCCCGGTAAGGGGGTGCGATACCCGGCCCAGCCAGGAAGGGGTCGGAGTGTGAGGATCTGGTCGGGCGTGATGTCTCCTTGGAAGATACTCCCCCCGGTCAGCCCGAGCTCCCGCTCCACGTCCACGGGAGATAGAAGCTGAAAGTGACGAACGCAGCTCCGAACGTTCGGGGCGAGCGCCTCGAGCGTGTCGAGGATCGTGTCCGCAACCGCTGGTTTCGCCTCGGGCCAAGTCGTGCCGACCAACCGGTATGGGGCGTACTGCACGAAGCATGTCATCGTGTGTTTTCCGGGCGGCGCGACGGTCGGGTCCCGGGCGCTCTGGAAGAGGACCTCCATGAAGGGGGAGGTCGAGAACCGACCGTACTTCGCCTCGTCGAAGGCCCGGTCCAGGTAGTCGAGCGAGGGGGAGACCTCGACGGCCCCTTGGTGCATTCGGTCCCCGGTCCCGGGCTCGGCTGAGAACTCCGGCAGCGCATCGAGGGCTGCGTTGAACTTGACCTGGGAGCCGCGATAGCGAATCTTCTCGACCCGGGAGAGGAACTCCGCGGAGAGGATGCCTTGGGGAATGAGCCGAAGGAACGTAGTCCGGGCATCGACCGAGCTCGCGACCGCCCGGGCCGGGATTTGCTCCCCGGTGCTGGTCTCCACCCCCACGGCCCGGCCATCGCGGACCAGAATCTCGCGGACCGCAACCTCGGTTCGGACCTCAGCCCCCGCGGACTCTGCCGCCCGGCGGAGCGACTCCGTGATCGAACCCATACCTCCTTCGGCGAACCCCCAGACCTCCCTCCGCCCGTCCAGGACGCCGAAACTGTGGTGGGCGAGCACGTAGGCCGACCCGGGGGTCGAGGGGCCGAGGAACGAGCCGATCACTGCATTGATCGCAAGGGTTCCCTTGAGCTCCTCCGACTCGAACCAGTCGTCGAGCAGATCCTTGGCGCTCCTCAGGATGAGGTCCCGCAGTAGTCGCTCCCCTCTCTCCCCAGGGAGCATGTGGAGGAGCTGGTCGAGGGGCGCGGGCGGTGCGAGGAGCACCGGGTTGAGCGCGTCGACGACCTCTTCCCAGAACGCCTGGTATTTCGGATAGACGCGGGCGTCGTGCTCCGAGAACTCCTTCAGCGAGCGGACCGTCCGTTCGACGTCCGACCAGATACGAAGGACCCTCCCGTCCGGAAACGGTTGGGTCATCTGCGGGTCGAAGAGAATCGTCCGGAGGCCGTGCCGACCGAGGTCGAGCTCGGTCACGACCTCGGGCCGAAGCAGTCCGGCGGCGTACGCGTAGGTGTTGATGTGGAACCCCGGCCAAGTCTCCTCAGTGACGCAGGCCCCTCCCGTGCGAGGACGCCGCTCGAGAACGACGACGCGCGCCCCTTCCCGGGCCAGGTAGGCGGCTGCGGTCAGGCCGTTGTGGCCTCCGCCGATGACGACGGCGTCGTACGATCCGGCCGTGAGGACCCTCCGGGACGGGCGGAGAGAGTCGTGTCAGAAAAGGGTTCGCCGGACGCTCGATGGGGCCGAACCCCGATGGTGCCGGCACGACCATTAAATCCCACCCCGAGTCTCGGCCGCGGAGCACGATTTGTCGCGGTTCGATGTCGCCATCATCGGAGCCGGCCACAACGGGCTCGTCACCGCGGGGTACCTCGCTAGAGCCGGTGCCAAGGTCGTGGTCCTCGAACGCCGACCGCTCGTCGGCGGAGCGTGTGTCACCGAAGAACCGTGGCCCGGATACCGGGTCAACACCTTCAGCTACGTCGCCGGTCTTCTCCGACCGAACATCGTCGAGGACCTCGAACTAAGGAAGTACGGCTACGAGACGATCCTGTACGACCCCCAGGGCTTCTACCCGTTCCCGGGCGGCCGGTACATGATGCAGTGGAACGACACGGAAAAGACCGTCCAAGAGATCGCCAAGTTCTCGAAGAAGGACGCGGCGGTCTACCCCAAGTACGAGGAATTCTGGGATGGCGTCTTGGACCTCGTCGAGCCGCTCCTGCTTGCGCCGCCGGTTCCTCTCTCCGACCTCGTCTCCCAATTCCCGGGCGCCGAGTCCGAGGAGCTCGTCCGCAGCCTGTTCCTCCTGAGCGCCCAGGATTTCCTGGACGAATGGTTCGAGAGCGACGAGGTGAAGACCGCCTTCGCCACGAGCGCGGTCATCGGCGAGATGGCGGGTCCCCGCACTCCGGGCACCGCCTATGTCCTCGCGCACCACAATATCGGGGTCCTCGAAGGCTCCCGAAAGGTCTGGGGATTCTCGAAGGGGGGTATGGGCCGGATCACCGAAGCGATGGCCCTATCCGCCCAAGCGCACGGGGCGGTAATCCGCACCGGGGTCGGCGTCGAAGAGGTCCTCGTGAAGGGGGGTCGCGCCGCCGGTGTCCGCCTTGCGAACGGCG
>DASPTO010000129.1:0-6270 GCA_035623375.1 Thermoplasmata archaeon | reverse complement strand
ATCGTCAACGCGACGGTGAAACAGGGGGCCTCGACCCTCGGTCGGTCCGTGCCGGACGTCGCGATGCCCGCGAACCTCACCCTGGCGACCGTCTCCGCGAACTCCACGGGGACCATCTTCCTCAACATCATCCAAGGAACCAGCGTCGCGGCCCCGGTGCTCGCGGGCATTCTGGCCGACGTCGACGCGGTCCTGAACAACGGCTCGTCCGGCAGTTGGAATGGACTCGGGTTCATTGACCCCGAGGTCTACCAGTTCGCGAGCTACTTCGCGACGCATCCGGGCGCCCCCTCCGACCCGTTCGTGGACGTGACGAGCGGTAGCAACTACGTCTTCTCGGCCGGTCCCGGCTGGGATGCGACCACGGGATGGGGAGAGGTAGAGGCCCCCGCGCTGCTGGCGGCCCTCCAGAACACGACGCTTCTGAACTACAACTACACCGGACCGACCCCGTTGCTCCCCGGCCTTCCCTCGTCGCCCACCGGCAACATTCCCTGGCCGGTCATCTTCGCGATTTTCGGGGCGGGGATCGTCGTCGCGATCCTGCTCGTGGTGTTCGCGGCGCGGCCGTCCCGCCCGCGGCCCCCGCCGCCGGTCGTACCGTGGGGCGCCCAGGGGGGCGGAGCGTTCAACGATGGCGTCCCGGGGCATCCGGGCACGCCGCCCGGAGCGACCTTCCTCTGCCCCTACTGCGGAGCGATCCGCCCGTCGGAGCCGGTCCGCTGTCCTCAGTGCGGAGCGTTGTAGGCGAGACGGTTCGGGCCGGCCTCGTTCGGACGGAATCGTCCGGCTCAGGACGCCATCGGCGGCTCGGCGGGCGGCTCTTCGTCCGAGGTCGCCTCGACCGCGGGCGCGGGGACCGAGCCGTCCCCGGCGGGAGCCGTGGGGGGCGCCGACGGGGCTTCCGCGTCCGGTCCGGAAGGGCTAGGACCCGAAGGCGGAACCGAGGGTGCCACCCCGAGCTTCTGCTCGAGGAACTTGCGGATCTCCTCGGGTCTCGTGGAAGCGATCCCGAAGTACTCGGCGAAGCGCCGGGTGGTGGTGAGCTCGAGGGTCGAGCCCTTCGGCTCGGTGTGCACGAGACCGATCCCGCGGAGGTGCTGGACCTCCTCGTACGCGACATCGCCGATCATCCGCACGAGGTGGCTCTGGAGGATCGGCTGATGGTAGGCGACGAGGGTCAGCGCGCGGAGGGTCCGGGGCGTCATCTCGACCGGGGTCACCGAATGGACGGTCGGCACGTACTTCTCCTGGAGCTGCAGGGCGTAGCGGTCACCGACCCGTCGGACCTCGAGGGCCGACTGGCGGTTCCCGTAGGTCTGCTCGAGCGTCCGGACGGCGCGCTGGACCGGGCGGTAATCGTCGAGGCCGAGCGCGTCGGCAATCTCCTTGACGGCGAGCGGCTTTCCGCTGGCGAACAGGACGGCTTCGACCTGGAAGACCAGGTCATCGAGCTTGGACGGCATGGACCGAACGACGGACCTCCCTTTTCACTTCCCCACTGCCGGGGCCGGCCGAGCCTCCGCGGTCCGAACGACCAGGACGGGCGAGGCCCCGAGGACCTCCTGTCGGAGTTCCACGGCGCGTTCCCGGGCGAGGAAAAGGAGGGCGAGGAAAATGGCGACCAACCGGTCGCGTCCGGTGAGCGGGTTCCAGAGCTCGAGCAGAGGGAACGGCTCGCCGACCGGGTGATGGAGCGAGGCGGCCCAGGTGTCCTCGAGGTCGCGTTCGGGGATCTCCCCGTGGACGAGAACCTCGGGCGGGGCCCGCTGCTCCTCGCGCAGGCGGTCGCGTAGTTCCTCGATCCGGAGCGCGCGACGGGCGCTGACCTCGGCCTCGCCGAAGGCCCGGACGAGCTCGAGGAGCGAGACCGGTCGGGTTTCGGGGTGGCGGACCATCTCGAGCAGCGGAGGGGGCTCGGTCGAGCCGAGCACCGTGCTCGTCACATCGACGGCCTCGGGGGTGTCGAGGAGCGGGAGGTAGCCAGAGTCGCCGGAGTCGGTGAGGCCCGCATCTCCCTCGAGCGCCGATTCCGCCGCCGCGCGCATCTTGAGGATCTCCTCGGACTGGAGGTAGAGGATGTTCCAGGCCATGTAGACGAGACGCCCCGCGATCGCGAAGTTGACGGCGCCGTCCTCGCGGACCCGGTCGAGGTACGCCTCGGTGAACTTCACGAGGTCGATCTCCCACGGGTCGAACTCCTCCTCCATCACGAGCTCGAAGAGGAGGGCGACCGCCTTCTGGAACGGGTCCGGAATGACGATGTGGACCCCTTCTTTGAGGTTCTCGACGAGCGTGAGGTACCGCTCGAGGAGCGGAGAGCCCGATTCGCCCTCGCTGATCAGCGAGCGGTGGAAGACGAGGTAGCGGAGCATCTTCTCCGCCGCCTCGCGCGGCACGGTCGAGGAAACGGTGGCCGGAGCGAGCGCGCTGTCCACCGCGGCGGCCGGTTCGGCCGGCGACGGGGGCACCAGGTCGTTCGCCTCGGTCTCGGAGATCGTCATCGGGCCTCAAGCGGAGCGGCCGCCTCGGGACCGCGAACGTTTTCCCGGTTCTCGACATCGTGGATGTCGTCGAGGTCGATCCCGACGACGCGCGAGCATCCGTCGCCCCGCATCGTCACCCCGAGGAGATGGTGGGCGAACTTGAGGGTCACCTTGCGGAGGGAGATGACGATGAACTGGGCGCGCTCGGCGTTGCGCCGGAGCATCCGGCCGACGAACTCCGCGTTGAGGCCGTCCAGCGACATGTCGACCTCATCGAAGACGTAGAGCGGGCTCGGGTCGTAGCGCTGCATCGAGAAGATGAACGCGAGGCTCGCGAGCGACTTTTCGCCGCCGGACAACTGCTCAAGCCGGGAGACCTGTTTCCCGACCGGCCGCGCCTTGATGAGGAGTCCTCCCGCGAGCGGGTCCTCGGGGTTCTCGAGGGCGATCTCCCCCTCGCCGCCGGCGGAGAGTTCGCCGTAGATCTCCTTGAAGTGGACGCCCACCTGGGCGACGACCTCGGTGATCTTCTCCCGCTTCTTCTTCTCAATCTCGCCGACGAGCGCGAGGAGCTGGTCCTTCTCGCTCGTGAGGCGCTCCACCTCGGACTGGAATTCGTCGGAGCGCGTCTTCTCCTGGTCGTACTCCTCGACGGCGCGCTGGTTCACGTCGCCCATCGATTGGATCTGCTGCTCGAGCGTCGCGATCTTGCGCTTCAGTTCCTCGACCGACACCGGCTTTTCGTCCGGCTCCGGCTCGGGGAACTGCTTCAGCGCCTCGTCGAGCTCTTTCACATGCGATTCGGCCTGGGCGAGACGAGTCTCTTCCTGGGTGAGCATGCTCGTGCGGGTCTCGAGGTTCGCCTGCGCCTGAGCGAGCTTCGCCGTGACCTCGAGCCGGTCGGTGTCGAGCTTCCGCTTCTTCTCCGACTGGGCACGGGCGCTCTCGCTCTGCTTCGACTCCACGTTCTTGAGCGCCTCGAGGGCCGCCCGGGATTCCTTGAGCTGCCGCTCGGCCTGGGCGATCTCCTTCTTCTTCGCGGAGATCTCCTTCTGCGCCTTCTCGAGGTCGGCGCGACGGGTTTCGAGGTTCGCCGCGAGGGCGGCGAGGGAGGCGCGCATGCTCTCGAGTTCGCCGTTCACCTGCACGCGCTCTTCGGCGGTCTTCTGGCCCGCCTCCTGCAGCGTGCGAAGGTGGGCGGAGACGGTTTCCGGGAGCTGGCTCAGGTACTGCTCCTGGGCCTTCTGGGCCTGTTCCTTCAGGGCGGCGATGTCGCTGGCGAGGCGGTTCACGTCCGCCTCGGCCGCGGCGAGCGCACCCTCGGCCTTCTTCTGGTCCGAGCGGGCCTGGTCGATACGGGCCCGAGCGGTCGAGAGCCGTTCGCGGGCCGCGTCGAGGTCCTTGTCGTACGCCGCCCGAGCCGACTGGTGCGCCTGATCCTGGATCGATCGGGTCGAGAGTTCTTCCGCGACGGCGCGGATCCGCTCCGTCACCTTGGCGAGTTCCGCGCGGGCCGCGTTCTCGGCAGCGCCCTTCTCCCGGAGCTCGTCCCCGAGCCGCTTCAGCTCGACCGCGGAGTCGCTCCCGCGGCCCTGGCTCGTCGGGTCGACGTAGCCGCCCGAGATCGCCCCAGTCGCTTCGATCAGGTCGCCGGTGAGGGTGACCAGTCGGACGCCGCCCATTTGGGCCCGCGCCCGCGCAAGGTCCTCCATGACGACCGTCTCGCCGAAGACATACCAGAAGGCCGGTCGAAGCGCCTCCTCGAACTTCACGAGGTCGATCGCGAACCCGGTCGCTCCGGGCGCCTTCGCGACGACGAGCGATTTGCCGTGGGGTCTCCCCGGCAGCATCTTGTTGAGCGGGAGGAAGGTGGCCCGGCCGCGCTTCTCCTCGCGCAGGAGCTTGATGCATTCCTCCGCGACCTGGTCGGACTCGACGACCAACGCCTGGAACCGGCTGCCCCCGGCGATCTGGAGGGCGGTCTTCAGCTTCGGGTCGAAGTCGGCCAGTTCCTCGACCGTACCCCGGATGCCTTGGACCTTCCCGAGATTGCGCTGAGAAAGCAGGTAGTCGACCGCCGCGAGCGCCGTCGGGCGTGCTCCGCTCTCGGCGCGAGCCTTGAGCCGGGCATCGAGCCCCAGGTACCGGCGGTTGAGTTCGCCCACCTCTTGGGCAAGGCGCTCGGCCTCCGCGGCGAGGCTCTTTTCCTTGTTCTTTAGGGAGAACAGCTCCTTCTGTAAGTCGCCGGTCGTAGGCCCCGAGCCGTTCTTGCCCGGGCTCGTCTCCTTGATGCGAAGCTCGAGGTCCTTGACCTCGACCTCGCGTTCGCGGAGGTCATCCTCGGCCTGGGCCTCCGAGACCTCGGCCGTGTGAAGCGTGGCGTTCGCCGTCTCTCGAGCTTGGACCGCTTCCGCCCAAGCCGCTTGCTTCGCCTCGGTCTGACGGGCGAGCTCGAGCTGATGCTTCCGTGCCTCGGCGAGTTTGTCCTGTCCTTTGCCACGGCCTTTGCCGGGAGCTCCGGTCGCCGCCTGGATCTCCTTCGCGTTCTCCTCAGCGGCCTTCTCGAGCGCCGCGAGGCGGTCCGCGAGCTTCGTTTCCTGGGCTCGGAGGGAGCTTTCCTGGGTCTCGTCGGATTTGACGGCCTTGACGAGCTCATCCGCCTGGGTGGCAGTCGCTTCAAGGGCCTCACGTAGGTGCCCCAGGCTCTGGTCGAGCCGGGCGAAGGCCATCTTCTTCTCGTCGACCTCTTGCTTGAACTTGACGGCGGCCGCGCCGCCGGCTTCGGCGATTTCTCGGTCGAGCGCGTCGATCGCCTTGGCGAGCTCGTCCTGCTGCGCGGCAAGGGCCGTTCGCGCCTTGTCGAGTTCCGCGATCTCGGCACGGACCCGCTCGACCTGCTTTCGGCAGGTGGCCAGCTCGTGCTCCGCGAGGCGGTGGCCGGCTCGGGCGAGCCGGGCCTCGGAGTGGCGCTTCTCGTCCTGGAGTTGCTTATACTGGATCGCAAGGAGGCGCTGTCCCTCGAGGCCCTGGAGGCGCGTCTTGATGTCGGTGAGCAGGGTCTGGATCCGGTCGAGGTTCCCGTCGAGGTCCACCCGTTTGGTGGCCGCTCGCTCGAGTTCCTCGTCGAACTGGCTAATTCCGGCGAGCCGCTCGACGAGGCCCCGGCGCGGGATGGGACCCATCGTGACGATCTTGTTGATGTCGCCCTGCTGGACGAGGTTGTAGCCGTCGCCCGAGAGCCGAGCGTGGGAGAGGAGGGAGTCGATCTCGGTCTGGGTCGTCCGCTTTCCGTTGACGTAGAAGTACGAGTAGTACCCGTCCGGGTCGCTCGGAGCGAGCTTCACGTACCGGGTGACTTCGACCTCGGCCGTGTCGACGGGGAGGAGCTTGTCCCCGTTGTCGAAGACGAGGGAGACCTCGCACTCCGTCGCCGGCTTCTTCGATGCGCCCCCGTTAAAGAACAGGTGAGTGAGGCGCTCCGCGCGCAGAGCCTTCGAACTGGTCGGACCGAGGACGAAGAGGATGGCGTCCGAGATGTTCGATTTCCCCATCCCGTTCGGGCCGGCCACACCGGTGAACCCAGCCTGGAACGGGATTTCGGTCACGCCGGCGAACGACTTGAAATTCCTCAGCTTGACCCGTTTCAGGTGCATCGGGCGATTCCTCCGATCCCTCAGCCTGCTGCCACCGACGCCGGAATCCGCCCGTTTGTCGGACGGTTGTCAGCAGCGTTCTCCGACCTCTGTCAGACCTATTAATAACCTTACTTGCTCGGGTACTGTTC
>DASPTO010000128.1:0-2608 GCA_035623375.1 Thermoplasmata archaeon | reverse complement strand
GTCCGAGGTGACGGTCATCGCTCTCACGCTCGGACTCTCCACGGGCCTCGCCCCGGTCCCTCTGTGGACCGCGCTCCTGATGCCGTTCCTCTTCATGTGCGGCATGGTCGCCGTCGACACGACCGACGGGATCGCGATGCGCTACGCCTACGGCTGGGCGTTCCTGAAGCCGATCCGGAAGATCTACTACAACCTCACGATCACGGTCATCTCCGTCCTCGTCGCGTTCGTCATCGGCGGGCTCGAGGTGCTCACGGTGCTCGCTCAGGAGCTCCGACTGGGAGGGCCGTTCTGGGGGAGCCTCGCCGCCGTGAATGGAGAGACGGCGTGGCAGTACGTCGGCTTCGGAATCATCGGGCTGTTCGTCGTCACGTGGCTCGTCGCGATGGCCCTCTACCGGTACCGCCGCTACGAGGAGATCGGCTTCCCTCCCCTCCCGCCTCCCTCGAGTTCGGACCGCTCCTCGACCACGCCCGGGGTGCCGCCGTGACGTCCCGCGTCGTTCGGGTCGGGGTCTCGCTCGAGCCGGACCTCCTCGGCCTTCTCGACTCCTGGGTCCGCGAGCGGAACAGCCCGAGCCGCTCGGACGCCATCCGCGCGCTGATCCGAAGGGAGGTCTCCGACCGGACACTGTCGGACCCCGATTCGGACGCGCTCGGAGTGGTCGCGCTCCTCTATCGGCACGACACTCCGAACGTCCTCCAACGATTGACCGCGGCCGAGCATCGATGGGGCGACCACGTTCGTTCCACGACCCACGTCCACCTCGAGGGGGACGCGTGCGCGGAGGTCGTCCTGCTCATCGGTCGGAGGCGGGAGATCGAACGGGCGGCCGAGGACCTCCGCGGGGTGAAAGGGGTCCGGGACGGCGGATGGCTCGTAACGGCGCCGGCCGTGGCGGGAGGTCGAACCGGCCATCATCACCCCCACGGCGGACGACGGTGACCCGCCGTCCCCCGACCCGAGCGGAGGACCGGCTCGCCGACGTCGTCCTCGACCGCTCCCTCGGCGTTCGCCGGGGCGAGACCGTGACCGTCGAGACGTGGGACTACGCCCTCCCCTGGGCGCGGGCGTTCGTCCTGGCGGCCCGCCGTCGCGGGTGCGAGCCCACGCTCGTCGTCGAGGACGAGGAGGCGTTCTTCCGTTCGCTCGCGCAATCCGCACGCCGGACGGTTCCCCGCGCACCCTCCTCGGTCGCGTCCGCGAGCGATGCGTACGTGTATTTCCCTGGGCCCGAAGAGTTCCCGCGTCTGCTCGGCCTCTCCTCCGAGGACCTAGATATGGTGGTCGGACGCCACGGACCTGACTGGTGGCGCGCGGCGCGAAGGGCCGGGGTGCGGGCTGCGCGAGTCGCAGTCGCGACCGCGACCCCGACCGCAGCGGCTCGATTCGGTGTCGACCGGGACGTGTGGGAGACCGAGCTCCTCCGGGCGAGCCTCGTGCCCCCGGACCGGCTCGCCCAAACGGCCTCGCTCCTCGCGCGTCGCCTCAAGCGAGCACGCCGGGTGCGGGTCCGCCACCCGAACGGGACAGACCTCTCCCTCGAGCTGCTTCGCATTCCTCCCGCCGTAGAGGATGGCCGGGTGGACCGGGCGGACCAGCGCGCCGGACGCCTCTGGACCCAGATCCCCACGGGGGTCGTCGCCGCGCCGCTCCTCGCGGGGGTTGCCGATGGGAGCTGGGAGGCCAACCGAGAGACGTACGACCGATTCGTGAACCCGCCGGTGGCGCTCGGCGCGCGCTTCACCTTCCGGGCGGGGCGCCTTTCGGAGTATTCGTTCGACCGCGGGGGAAGCGCGTTCACGCGTGCGTACGCACGGGGAGGTCGAGGTCGGGACCTTCCGGGCGCTGTCACCTTTGGGGTGAACCCGGCGATCGCTCGCGCCCCTGAGATGGGAGAGATCGCAGCGGGGTCGGTCGGGCTTCTCCTCGGAGGAAACCGCCCTCTGGGCGGACGGAACCTCTCCCGATTCCGGTTTCTCTCGACCCTCGCGGGTGCGGACGTCGACCTGGACGACGAACCGTTCCTCGTCGAGGGCGTCCTCGTCGGCCGCTAGGGAGGAGTATCGATCCGGCGGGCGAACTCCTCGAGAAGCGTGCCGGCGACCTCGAGATGCCGGGCCGAGATCTGCTCGACGTTCACACCGATGGGGACGGCGAGGTTCTCCCGCTTCGCCATCCGTCGGACGTCGTCCCAGACCCTGACCGCCATCTCGACGCTCCGACGGGCCGCCTCGCTCTCCTCTCCTTCGAGGATCGCACGCTCGGCGGAGTCCGGGAGGTCCGCGCCGAGCCATCGGACGAACTCGGCGTCCTCGTCGTCCGCGATCGGGGCCACGCTCAGGAGCACGGCCCCCGGAGGGAGCGACGCCTGTCGGCAGAGAAGGTCGTAGCGAAGGAGGACCTCCTCGATCGCCTGGGCGTCGAAGAGGAGCTGGGTCGTGAAGAACGAAGCGCCGGCGCGAGTCTTCGAAAGCATGCGGTGCGCTTCCCCCGCACGCTGGGGGATGGCGACGGTTCCGATCGACCCGCCGGCGTCGGTGAACGTGGCCCGGCAGAGACGGACCGCTTCTGCCACCGGCGGACCGGGGTAGGGGATGTACCGGCT
>DASPTO010000127.1:0-3211 GCA_035623375.1 Thermoplasmata archaeon | reverse complement strand
GGGATGGCCCCCGTACGGGTCGTGGCGGACGTCGCCGAGGAGCTCCGTCTCGGTCGCGCCGGTCGCCATGAGGAACGTGTTGCGGTCGAGGCGGATCAGCACCTTGCGCGGGCTCTGGTGCTGGAGCGTTCGGCGGCGCTCGAGCGCCCGCTGGTCGAGGACCTTGATGTGGTCCCCGGCGCGCTCGTAGGCGACCACTTCCTCGACGCCCGAACGCAGCCGTGTCGTCCGGACCGACTCCTGGGGGTTTCCGCCCGGGCTCACGGTGAGCTCGAGGATCCCGCCGACCAGGTCGCGGAACGGGTTTCCGCTCCCCGAAACTCCGGGCGGCATCTGCTTCACGTTCCCGCAGCTCGGGCAGTATCGTTCGGTCGGGGTCGAGTAGAAGCTGCAGCGCGGGCAGCGGTAGCCGAGCCGTTCCGAGACGGTCGCCGGCGCCTCGGTGGGCGCGATCAGCTCACCCTCGACGGAACGGGCGGCCTCGCGCTCGTGATAGACCTCCTCCCGGGCAACGACCTCGATGCTCGGCCGCTCGGGGTTTTCGGGGTTGTGGACGACCCGGATCTCCGTGCGGGGCCGTTCGAGGTGAAGCGCGAGCGCCTGGGCGGTCATCGACTTCCCGATCCCCGGCGGTCCGACCAGGAGGAGGTGGCGGCGCTGGTAGGCGGCGATCCGCGCGATCTCGACCGCCTTCTCCTGTCCGACCACCCGCTCGAGCGGGTCGGTCGGGATGTGGATGTCCTCGGTCGTCTCGACCTCGTCGAGCGCGGTCGGGGCGCGGTGCGGGCTCTCGGTCGCGGGGGTCGTCACGGCTCCAAAGGAAAGCCCTCGAGGGGGTAATAGGTTCGTCGCGGAGCCCTTGCGAAAAGGCCCCGCGACGCTGAGGGGGGTACGTCTAGCGCGTCGTGCCGGACGGGCTCAGGTCCGCCTTCGTGAAGACCCGAACGTTCTCGGGCATCTTCCCGACGGGGCCGAGGCGCGTCGCCACGACCGTGAGGATCCCCTTCTCCTGGGCAACGTCCAGGAGTCGCTGGCTCACGATACCGTCGAACACCACGGCCTTCGCGGGCGCTGCAAGGCTCGCGAGCGCGTCGATCATGTCCTTCACCGGGGCTTCCCCGACGATCGTATCCCCTTCCCCGACGAAGAGGCTCTTCGACGCGTTCTCGACCGAGTCGAGGAGGTCGAAGTAGCGCTGGAGTTCGGGCGTCAGCGGGGGGGCGGGCGGTGGGGGCGGGGGCGGCGGAGCCATGGGCCGTGGGGGCGGAGCCCGTTCTCGGTCTTCGCGTCGGCCACCGCCGCGCTCGTCCCGTCGCTCCTCCCGTCGTTCGCCGCGGCCGCCGCCTTCCTCGCCGCGCTCCTCCCTCGGTTCCCGGGTCGAGCCGGTCGACTCGAACCCGCTCATCTCGAGGTACTGGTTGATCGGGATCTTGTTGCGGAGGCATTTCAGCAGTTGTTTCTGCGTGAGTTCCTCGACCTCGCTCCCGCGGGGAGCCCGCGCGACGAAATCGATGTCCATGGTCTGCAGCATCTCCCGCAGGATCAGTTCCCCGGCCCGGTCGCCGTCCGTGAAGACGGTCACCGTCTTCCCGCGCGAGAGGTCCTTCACGGTCTGGGGGACGCTCGTCCCCTCGACCGCGATGACGTTCTTGATGCCGCAGCGCAGGAGGTTCAGGACGTCCGAGCGGCCCTCGACGACGATGAGCGCGTCGGCCTGGTCGATGTTCGGTCCGCTCGGTAGGTGCTCGGGGCCGTAGGTCGTGATCTCCTCCACCTGGACCGCCTTGCGGACCGCCTCGGTGAGGTCGAGCCCGACCCCCTTCGACTCTTCCTGGAGGTGGGCGAGGATCTCCTTCGCGCGCTCGACCACCTTCTGGCGCTTCGAGATCCGGATGTCCTCGACGCTCACGACCTCGATCTTCGCTCGGCACGGGCCGATGCGGTCGACGGTCTCGAGCCCCGAGGCCAGGATCGCGGTCTCGACCTGGTCGAGGGACGACGGGATCAGGATCTCGCCTTCGCTCTTTCCTTTGCGGCTGTCGATCTCGACCTCGATCCGTCCGATTCGCCCGGACTTCTGGAGGTCGCGAAGGTCGAGCTCGTCGCCGAGCAGGCCTTCGGTCTGTCCGAACACCGCGCCGACGACGTCGGGCTTGTCGATGACGCCCTCGGCGGCAATGCGGGCTCGGATCTGGTATTTCGCGGCGTTAGGGTCGTTGGTCATGTTCGATTCTCCTTGAGGTCAGAAAGCGCCCGCGCGGCGGGTGCCGTTCCCAAGGACGAACTAGATAGGCGCCGGGTCGCCGGACGATGCGCGGAGATTACGACAGGAGCGCGGGCGGAACATGAGTCGTGATTCCGGATCTCCTGGCGACGACCGGAGGATACCTCCTTTCGTCCCCGGAGGGGTGCTTTCCAACCGTGATGAGCCGGGCAGGGTATTTAAGTGGGCCCCTCGCGCGAACCGGGGAGCCTTGAAGCGCGCTCCCACCGGCGTGGCCCAATGCCGAAGGATGCTAACAGTCTTTATAGCGGCCTCCACTACGCGACCTCGGAGACAGCTCTCATGCCTCGCAAGTACACGCGTAAAGAAGCCGCCGTCCCGGAACCCGGGACTCCCGCTCCGGAACCTCCGCTCGCCGACGATGACTTCGTCTCGTCCCTGAAGAACGAGCTCGTGAAGACCCAGGAGGCGGCGACTGCCCAGACCGGGGAAGACCTGACCCACCGCGGGGAGATCAACCGCCGCCTTCTCCAGGACCTCTGGGAGGTCCACAACCAGTTCGAGGAGGTCTCCGTCCACCTCACGATCGACCCCTCCCAGACGCTCTTCGCGACGTTCACCGAGTACCCCACCAACTGGACGTTCAAGGAGAACTTCGACTTCGGCGCGGTCAAGACGGTGGAGCTCGCCGACCGGGCGAGCGGCTGGGTCGGGTTCACGCTCCGCTTCTGGTACTACCGGGCCCCGGACGGGGAGTCGCACCTGCGCGGGATCTTCGAGTGGTGCGACGGCGAGAGCTACCACCGCTACTCCGGCTGGATGCGCATGATGAGCCAGGCGGTCCTCTACGACGCCGCGGAGAACTCGGTCCACATCGGCGACCTCCATAAGGTCCTGAAGGACGTCGTGGTCGAGTGGTACTCGGCGCACCTCGCCCGCTCCCCCGAGGCGCTCGTCGCGCACCTCAAGGAGAAGTACCCGAAAGGG
>DASPTO010000126.1:0-3140 GCA_035623375.1 Thermoplasmata archaeon | reverse complement strand
GAACCGTAGGCGCGCGTCAAGGTCGTCGCCCGGCTTCGCGTTGGCGAAGACCGTCGGGTCGATCGTCTCCATCGAACAGTAGATCGGGGCGACGCGGTTTTCGCCCAGCCAGCGGACGGAGGATTCCGAGAGCGAAGGGCCGACGTCGATAGCCAAGTCGACGTCCGTCATTTCCCGAATGCGCGTGACGACCTCGCGAACACGCTCGTCGGAGCCCTCCAAATCGGTGCCCCCGACGAGCACGATCGTCCGCACTCCCCGGTCGATCGCATAGCGCACCCCGTTCAGCGTCTCCCGCAGGGTCAGGGGGGACCGTTCGTCGCTGACGGAGGGGATCGTGCTCGAGAGGCTGCAGTACTTGCACGATGTCGAAAGCTCGCACCGGGTCACCATGTGGAGATGTCCGGTCAGCGTCAGACGCCGTCCGAGGGTCGCGTCGCGCACCCGGGCCGCCGCCTCGAAGAGCCGGTCGGATCTCTCACGACGCTTCGCTCCGTAGTAGAGCGTGATCGCGCTATCTAGGTCGACGTCTCCGCGTTCGCCCCGGTCGAGGGCGGAATCGAATTCGCGGTCGCCCACCAGAACCCGTGGCACGGAGGGAGTATCGGCTCGAGAGTATTACTCCCCCGGGACCCCCTCGGGCGGTTCCCTCAAGCGCGTTCGACGGAGAGACTTTTCAGGACGACCCCGTGGCAGCGACGATGGCTGAGAGACTCCCGGGTCCCTCGCTCACGGCGGCGGGCACGCCCTACGACCCCCGCGCGGCGCGGGCCGTGATCGTCGTCCTTGCCGGGATGGCGCTGATGGTCACGTACGTCGAGACGATGGTCCTCCCGTCGTTCTCCTCCTTCCGGAGCTTCTTCGACCAGCCACCGACCACGACGATCGTTTGGATCGTCTCCGCGTACCTGCTGGTCGGGACCGTCGCCACGCCGATCTTCGGGAAACTCGGCGACAAGTACGGCAAGAAGCGGATCCTCCTCCTCGTGATGTCGTTCTACGCGGCCGCGGTCGCCCTCGCGGGTTTCACACCGAACATCGGCTCGGCGCTGGGGGTCTCCGCGTCCAACCAGATCTACCTCCTGATCGCGGTGCGGGCGTTCCAGGGTCTCGGGATGGGCATGTTCCCGCTCGCCTTCGCCATGATGCCCGAGGTGTTCCCCGCCTCCCGGGTCGGGAGCGCCCAGGGAATCGTCTCCGGGATGTTCGCCGCAGGCGCCTCCCTCGGCCTCGCCGGGGGCGGCTACCTCGCCTACCAGTACGGCTGGCAGCTCACGTTCCACACGGTCGCGCCCATTGCCATCCTGCTCGTGATCCTGGCGTATTTCGTTCTCCGCGAGTCACCCAAGCGGACCGCCCTGCCCATCGACCTCCCGGGGATTGGGAGCCTCGGATTTGCGCTCGCCATGACGCTCTTCGGTCTCACGGAGGGAGTTTACTGGGGCTGGACGAACTTCTCCGCCGTTTCCTTCCTCGGCGCCCCGTGGGGCGTCCCCGAGTTCTTCCTCCTCGCGCTCGCCGGAGCGGGCTTCTTCCTCTACTGGGAGCCCCGGGCCCCCACCCCCGTCGTTTCGTTCCAGGCCCTCAAGCAGCGGAACATCTGGGTCTCGAACGTCAACGGCGTCATCGTCGGCCTCGGGATGTTCCTCATCTTCGTCACCCTTACGATCCTCATTGAGGACCCGGTCTCCCCAGGGTTCGGCTACAACGAGTTTCAGCTCGGCATCATCGCCCTCCCCGCCACGATCGGGATGCTCGCGTTCGCGCCGCTGTGGGGGTACTGGGTCGCGGCCCGCGGGCCCCAGCCGGTGATGCTCGCCGGGTTCGCGACGATGACGCTCGGCGCCCTCGGGCTCGTCTTCTACCACGCGTCGATCCTCGAGCTCGAGCTGTTCGTGGTCCCGACGATGGTCGGCAGCGTCGCGGCGCTCATCGCGATGTCGAACATCATCGTCCTTTCCGTCTCCTCCGAGGAACTCGGGATCCAGATGGGGATGAACCAGACGTTCCGGAACCTCGGGAGCGCGGTCGGGCCCGTGCTTGCGGCCGCCATCACCGCGAGCTTCACCACGCAGCTGGTCACCACCAAAGTGCCGACCGCCACCGGGTTCGTGCTGCTCTTCGAGATCACCTGCGCGGTCGCCCTGCTCGGATTCCTTCTGTCGCTGGGCCTCCGGAACTATCGTTTTCGTTCCGACGGAAGTCGATTCGAGGCTCGGGCGGCGCCCCCTGACCCCCGGCCCTGAACTTGGAAACAACCGCGGTTCGAGCGGACGCGCTCGGTCGCGGCGTCCGCGAACAGTTCATCACCAGGTCCCTCTCTCGGAATCCGTCCATGAAGGCGATCCAGGACTACTATCCGGACGAGCTCGCCCGATGCTTCGGCTGCGGAAGGCTGAATGAGCACGGCTACCGCCTCCGCACCTTCTGGAACGGGGACACGACGGAGACCCGGTTCACGCCCCAGCCGTACCACATGGCGGTCCCGGGGTTCGTGAACGGCGGTCTCCTCGCGTCGCTCGTCGATTGCCACGCCACCGGGACGGCGGCCGGCGCGGCCTACCGGGCGGAAGGGCGGGAGATGGACACCCTGCCCGCGCATCGGTTCGTCACCGCCTCTCTCCGCGTCGACTACCTCCGGCCCACTCCGCTCGGCCCGGAACTCCTCGTCCAGGGCCGGGTTCGCTCGATCTCGGGTCGCAAGGTGATCGTCGAGGTCACCATCTCCGTGGGGCCGGAGGTGACGGTGCGTGGGGAGGTCGTCACGGTCGAGATGCCCGAATCGATGCGTCCGGCGCCTCCCCGGGCTCCCTCGTAACTTCGACCCATCGGAATCGGTGCCGATGAAATAGCCCCGTCCGATACGGTGCGCATGAAGACGCGGCGGCTGGGCCGCAACGGGCCCGTCGTTTCGGCGATCGGCCTCGGCTGCATGAGCATGTCCCAATCGTACGGGAGTCCGGACGAATCCGGGGGGCTCGACACCATCCACCGGGCGCTCGAGCTCGGGGTCACGTTCCTCGACACGGCCGACGTGTACGGACCGTTCACGAACGAGGAACTCGTGGGTCGGGCGATCCGCGGTCACCGGGACGAAGTGTTCCTGGCCACGAAGTGCGGATTCGTTCCGGGCGGGAGCG
>DASPTO010000125.1:0-2140 GCA_035623375.1 Thermoplasmata archaeon | reverse complement strand
GGATCCTCGGCGCGGCCATAGGGCCGGCGTATTAAGGGCGGCGGTCGCCCCCAGCGACGCGCCTTGGATTTCCGGCCTACGCGGGCGAGCCGCGCCCCTTTCGAGGTCGCTGGCCCCTCAGGGGCGTCGATGGCGCGGTCTCGAGGTCCGTCGTCGCGGTCGGTGCGCCGGCGGACCGGGTTGGGCGGCGACGTTCGCTAAGTCTCGACCGATGTCGTCGAGAAGCTTGCCAGCAAATTCCGCCTTCGGCCCCCGGATCCAGTGGCGACCCCCCGAGGGGGGAAGCACGAGCGCGTTCGTCTCGGGAGCCCCCATCGAGCTGACGTCGTTGGCAACCACCCAGTCCGCGCCCGTCTCCGTGCCGAGTCGCTTCGCCGCGTCTTCGAGCTCTTTAGGGCTCATCCCCGGCTCCAGCTTGAACGCGACGAGCCGCGTCGGAGGGGGAGCGATCTTTCGGAGCTCGGGAAGAACCTTCGGCGCCCGTCGGAGGGTGAGCGTGATGCTCTCGTGGTCGGACGAGGAGATCTTGCCCGGGCGGCGTTCGAGCGTGAAGTCCGAGAGCGCCGCCGGAACGAAGACCGCGGCCGCCTTCCCGAGCTCTGGCCGATGGCGACGAGCGAGCGAAGCAAGGTCGTCGACGCTCCTCCAACGGAGTGTCGGGACCCACGAAGGCACGGGCACTTGAAGCGACCCCGCCCAGAGCTCGACCTCCGCTCCGCGATAGTACGCCTGGTTCGCGAGAGCAACGGCGGTCGTTCCCGAGCTCTCGTTGGTCACGGAGCGGACCGCGTCGATGGATTCCCGAGCCGCGCCTCCGATAACGATCACCGTTCGGCCTACCCACGGACCGACGGCGAGTCGGTGGAGGACTGCCGCCGCCACTTCCTCGGGGGATGCGATCTTCTCCTCTCCCTCGGCAGAAGCTCCCGGTATGACCCCGACGCCCCAGTGACGGAGCTTCTCGAGGTTCTCAAGAACCGCGGGGTTGAGCCCCATGTGGCTGTGCATTGCGGGAGCGATTAGCATCGGCACGCCCCCGCCGAGTGCCACGGACGCGCAGGCGGTGACCGGGGTATCGTCGATCCCGTGCGCGATCTTCGAAATCGTGTTCGCGGTCGCGGGGGCGATGAGATACAGGTCCGCTCGACCGGGACCGGGTCCTAGGAGCGTGACATGCTCGACGTTGCCGGTCAACTGGGTGATCGGGGGGTGGCCGGTCGCGAATTCAAGGGTCTCTGGTGTGATGAGTCGCGCCGCTTCCGGACTCATGACCGCCTGAACGTCGGCGCCGTGTCGGATCAACTCGCGAATCGTCTTCGGAAGTTCGACAGCGGCGATCGACCCTGTGACCCCGACGACCACGCGACGGCCTGCGAGGAGCTGGCTGGAACGACCTCGAATGACGTGACTCGGATGCATAGCTTGTAGCGTTCGTCGCAGCCAGAGCCGAGACCGGTCGCGCTCTTAGCCCGACCGGCTGCCCACCGCCTTAAAGAGGACGCCCGGCTCGCCGTCGCCACGATGTCTGAGCCCCGTGACTCCCCGACGGACCGACTCCCGCCTTCTCCCGGAAGCGTCGGTGGGCAACTTCCGATGATCCCGGCACAGAGCCAGTTCGCCGAGGTCGCGCGTCCACCTCGGGGTCCGCACGAACCGGTCGCCCCACGAGCCGTAGAGCGGGGCGTGATCGTCTTCGACCTGGACGGGACCATCCTCGACGACCTCCCGGCCATCAGTGCCGTGGCGGCCGACGTGATGGAGAAAGCGTTCGGGACCCCGGCCCAGGAGGCGAGGACCCACTATCTCGCCACGACGGGAATGCCATTCGAGGCGCAGCTGGCTCAGCTGTATCCGGACGCACCCGTCGAACTCAGGGCAACAACCGCTCGCACGTTTCACACGCGAAAAGTGACCGAGGCGTACGCTCACGCGCATCCTTTCCCGGAGATTCCGAAACTTCTCAAGACACTCCATCGTGAGAAATGGACGACCACCATCGCCACGGGCGCAGAGACCGAGATGGCGGACCTTTTGCTCGAGCGAGAAGGTCTTCGCTACTGGTTCGAAGACGTTCTTGGCTCGGGCGACGGCACGAAGCGAGAGCACCTCGCGGAGTATCGCCGACGGTACCCTGGGGCGA
>DASPTO010000124.1:0-2336 GCA_035623375.1 Thermoplasmata archaeon | reverse complement strand
GTCGCGCCTCGACGTCCGCGGTATGCGAACCTTCCCAGTAGAAGTGTCCGCACGTACGACAGCAGTAGAGGGGAAGCCCCGCATCGACGCGGTCCCACGGGATGCCGTTCTTCCCCACTCGGGATTCTGGAGGGGAGGCCTTCTCGAGGAGGCCGTTGCACTCCGTGCATCTCGCGAACCGGACCTTTTCGGGAACCTCAGGGAACGCGCTCCGGACGGCGCGCCACTGGTCGGCGATGTGGGGGCTGCGAAGCAGGAGCGCCCGCTCCGCTCGACCCGCGAGCTGCCGGTCCCGGGTGAGGATCACCCGCCGTTCGTCGCGCGCAAGGCGAAGGATCTCCTCATCCGAAAGACCGCGGGCGTACGCCGTGTCGCACCCCACGATGCGGAGGTACCGGGCGAGGCGACCGACCATCTCGTCGGCGATCCATCGAGGTTCGGCCACGGCCCCTCGGAAGGCAGCCCCGGAATAACCCTTGCCATTCATATACGAAGGCGGGAGTGCGTCGCCCGGAGCCCCTCGATGCGTCTCTTCGGGACCAACGGCATCCGCGAGGTGGTCGGCCGCGAATTCACTTCCGAATTCGTCACGCGCGTCTCCGACGCGACCGCCAGCTTGCTGCCCACGGGTTCGCACGTGGTGCTGGGGTGGGACGGGAGGACTTCGAGCCCGGCGTTCGCCCGGATCGTAGGGGCCTCGTTCGCGCTGGCCGGCCACAAGGTGACCGAGCTCGGGTTGCTTCCGACCCCAGCGATCCAGTACAACGTTCCCCGGCTGGGAGCGGACCTTGGCGTCGTCGTCACGGCATCGCACAACCCGCCCGAATTCAACGGGCTCAAGTGCATCGCGAGTGACGGCCTCGAAGTCGCCCGCGACTTCGAAGAACGTATCGAAGCGGCGGTCGAGCGCGGGGTCCGGTCGACGGTCGGCTTCGACCGGATCGGTGACGTGGTCCACGAACCGGGAGGCGCGCGACGGTACCTCGATGGAATCCGGGCTCAGGTCGACGTGGCCCGGATCGGGAAGCGGCGCTTTTCCCTCGTGCTCGACTGTGGGAACGGTGCGTCCGTGCCGACGAGCCCGGCGCTCGTTCGCTCGCTCGGCTGTCGAGGGATGACCCTCAATGCTCACGTGGACGGCACGTTTCCGGGCCACCTTTCAGAACCGACGGCCGCCAATCTCACGGACCTCCAGCGGGCCGTCCCGGCGTCCGGAGCGGAATTCGGTGTCGCGCACGACGGCGACGCCGACCGGGCCGTGTTCGTGGAGGCCTCGGGTCGGTACGTCCCGGGGGAGGAGATGCTCACGTTGCTCGCCCGGGACGCGGTCGAGCGCCATCCCGGGAGCACTGTCGTCATCCCGGTCTCCGCCTCGCAATCGGTCGAGGATGCGATCCGGCCGTTCGGGGGAACGGTCGTCTACACTCGCATCGGCTCCCCCACCGTCACCCGTGAGATGAAGGCCCGAGGCGCCGTCTTCGGCGGCGAGGACAACGGAGGCCACGTCTTCCCGGCGCTCCACTACGCACGGGACGGTGCGATGACCCTGGCCGCGGTCCTCGACCTGCTCGCCCGTCGAGAGACCGACCTGGCGTCGCTCCTCAAGGAACTCCCTAGGTACACCGTCGTGAAGGAGAAGGTCGGCTGCCCGGTGGCCCTTCGGGAGCAGGTCGTTCGACGCCTCGTCGAGCGCTTCACGGCGGACAGTGAGAAGGTCGTGACCCTCGACGGGGTGAAGGCCTACCGACCCGGCGGCTGGGTCCTCCTGCGGCCGTCGGGAACGGAACCGCTCTTCCGCGTCTTCGCCGAGTCCAAGGACCCGGCCCGCGCGCGCGCTCTGGCCGACGAGGGCCTCGCGGCCGTGCGCGCCGCGCTCGAAGAGCTCGGCGAGAAGCACTGACAGCCGCGCACCGGCAGCGGCGCTGCTCCGCTCACCTCACGAATGGGCCAATCACGAGGATTCCCAAAAGGAGCAGGAGGAGTACCGTGAACGTGATGGCCGCCATGGCCCGCTCTCCCACCTTCGCGAAGAAGTACAGGCCCGACACCACACGAAGGATCGGCGTCGCCACGAGGACGATGAGTCCGAGCGTCAGCACGGCGCTCACGGACCCCGTCGCGAGTCCCGAGCCGAGCCCCGCGACGCTGAGGTAGTTCAGGATCGGGTTGTTCGAGAGAACAGCGGACGACGTCATGCCGGGGTTCACGAGGACGTAGACGACCACCCCACCGCCGAGGATCGCGAGGGCGACGATGAGCCCGAGACGCAGGACGAGCGTCATCCGCGCGTACGCCTCGGGAGGCAGCGGGCGCACCGGGGCGGGGCCGGACGCCAA
>DASPTO010000123.1:0-3276 GCA_035623375.1 Thermoplasmata archaeon | reverse complement strand
GTACGTCTTTGAGCCGACCCGCGAGCAGATCTACTTCATGCTGAAGACCCTCCGGGAGCAGAAGCCCGTCGGGACGGTCGCGGTCCAGTTCTCGGGCGGCGAACCGACCCTCTCCCCGCTGTTCCTCGACGCGGTCTCGATGGCCCGCGAGCTCTCGTTCAAGCAGATCCAGGTCGCTACGAACGGGATCCGCTTCGCGAACGAACCCGGCTTTGCCCAAGCCTCGCGAGACGCGGGGCTCCACACCCTTTACCTTCAGTTCGACGGGCTCGACGAGGAGATCTACCGGAAGGTCCGGGGAGTCCCCCTGCTGAACGTCAAGCGGAAGGCGATTCAGGCGGCCCGGGAGACCCACACGCCGGCCGCGGAGCTCGCCGCGGGCAAGCCCGACAAGCCGATCTCGGTCGTGCTCGTTCCAACCCTCGTCGGGGGCTACAACGAGAAGGAGATCTGGCCCACGGTGAAGTTCGCGATCGACAACATCGACGTCGTCCGCGGCGTCAACTTCCAGCCGGTCGCGCTCACCGCGCGCATTCCCGACCGGGACCGCTTCCAGATGCGGTTCACCCAGTCGGACCTCGTGCGGATCCTCTGCACGGAGGGGCCGTTCGAGAAGTCGGACTTCTTCCCGGTCCCATCGGTCGCTCCGATCTCCGAGCTCGTCTCGATCATCCACGGCGAGGAGAAGATGACCCTCACGACCCACCCCGGCTGCGGCTGCGCCACCTTCGCGTTCGTCTCGAAGGACGGCAGCAAGATCACGCCGCTCCCGCGGTTCATGGACGTCGACGGCTTCTTCGAGAACGTCGAGTCGATGATCGAGAAGTACCGGGACGCCCGATTCTCGCGGGTTCGGACGGCGGTCGCCGGGGCCCGGCTGCTCCACGACGTGGCGAAGTACTTCGACTTCTCGAAGGCGCCCGAGGGACTCAACGAGAAGAACTCGGTCCGGGTCATCGCCGGGATCTTCACCGAGGGGAACAAGGAAGCCCTCGCGAAGTTCACCTGGCGGACGCTCTACATCGGGAACATGCACTTCCAGGACGCCTACGACTACGATATCCAGCGCCTGATGCGCTGCGATATCCACTACGCGGTCCCCGACGGACGCGTCATCCCGTTCTGCTCGTACAACTCCGGCCCGATCTACCGGACGGAGGTCGAGAAGAAGTTCTCGATCCCGATCCCCGAGTGGCAGAAGGCGAAGGCGTCGAGCGGTCTCCAGCTGAAGACCGTCGAGACGATGGGCGTCAACGGCGAGGTCATCGTCGACCCCGAGTACTACAAGATCCGGGCGCTGAAGAGCGCGCCCGGGATGTCGACTTAGGTCGATTGGTTCCCGAACCGCGGCGAACCCTTTCCTTCGACTTCTAGTGTCGTTTCGGGTCAGGTAACGCTCTCGAAGAGCGTCGCCCCGGCGTCGCGGAACCGGAGGGCGGCCGGTCTCCCCGCTTTCGTTTCTCGCTCGAGCCGTCGGTCAATTTCGTGCCAGACCGAGGCGGGCCGAACGGAGGACTTCGGCGCGGGCGAAGGCGTGGCGTCCGCATGGTTCGGGAGCCATCGGTCCACGGCCTCGATGTGCTTGCAGGTGCCGAGACCGCGACGGGCGAAGTCCGTGCAGGTGCAGAGCGCCGGCTCCCGATCCGGGTACGTCGGCCGCATCACGAGATAGGCGGTGCGATGGAGCGGGTTGCGGACCTCGATGAGCGGGTACGGCTCCCGTTGCCGAAGGCGCAGGTCGAGCGGTTCTTCGAGCGCCCGCGACCGACGCTCGCTCACTTCGTCCGCCCGATCCTGAGGGTCGAAAGGCCGGCCGGGACGAGGTCGATGACGGTCCACGGCCAGCGAAGCGAAAGGCGGTACTTACGAGTTCGGGCGAAGCTCGGAGGCACGCGCACTTCCGGCCAAAGGTTGTTATCGCACCGTCCCGTACCACACCGTAAGGCCACCGGGTCCGCGCTCTCGTGCCGACGATCTCCCTCGGCTCGAGGCGGCAGGCCGCGGGGACTGCCGGAGACGGAAAGACCGCATGGACCCGACCACCGAGTTCATCGTCGGCCTGTTCCTCTTGGTCGGGCTCGCCATCCTGGTAGGGGAACTCCTCAGCCGCTTCGGGATCGCCGCCCTGGTGGGTCAGATCCTCGTCGGGGTCATTCTCGGGCCCACGCTGCTGGGGCCGACGCTGGGACTCACCACCGACCCCACCGTCGCGACCGAGTTCAAGGGCATCCAGTTCATCGCCACGTTCCTCATCCTCATGATGGCGGGGCTCGCCGTCACCCCCGCCCAGATCCGAGCGACCGGGCCGTCCGCCGCGGCGCTCGGGATCGCGATCTTCCTCGTACCGTTCGTCACCGGCGCCGGAGTGGTCCGCCTGCTCTACCCGACGTTCCCGACGGACGAGACCCTGTTTGTCTCGCTCTGCATCTCGATCACCGCGCTCCCGGTGCTCGGCATCATGCTCCAGGAGTTTGGCCTCGTCGACACGCGTTTCGGGGCGTTCCTGATGAACAGCTCGGTGGTGAACGAGCTGGCCGCCGTCTCCACGTTCGCCGTCCTCCTCCGTCTCGAATCGCCCACGGGAAACCTCTGGCTCGACATCGGAATCGCGGTCGGCACCGTCACGTTGTTCCTGACGACCATTCTGGCGATCCACTGGATCCTCCGCAGCTTGCGGAGCCTCCACGTCTGGGACCGCTGGGTCGACCGGTTTCGTCTCACGTGGCGCTCGCGAGAGGCCGGCTTCGGGATCCTGATGGTGGCGGGGCTCGGCGCCGCGCTCTATTCCCAGTTTCTCGGGCTCACGTTCATCGTGGGCGCGTTTTACGCCGGCCTTCTCATCACGCCCGAGAGCGCGGGACGGGCCGGGCATCGCACGATCAGCACGATCTTCAACGCCATCACGTGGGGATTCTTCATTCCCCTGTTCTTCGCGCTGGTCGGCTTCGGGATGAACCTCACCCTCCTCGGCCCCGGCCTTCTGCCGATTCTCGCATTCGCGTCGCTGGCCCTGTTCGCCTTCTTCTCCAAGGCGTTCGTCGGGACCGCCTTCGCCCGGGCGCTGGGATGGTCCGGGAACGAGTCGCTCTGCGCTGGAATGCTGGTGTCGAGCCGGGGGGCGGTGGAACTCGCCATGGCCGTGATCCTGTTGCAGGCCGGCTACTTCTCCACCTCGGTCTACACAATCGTGGCGGGGGTCGGCCTGCTGACCACCCTCTTCGCACCGCTCGCCGCGAAGCCGTTCGTCCGATCGATCACCGCCGCCCGACGCGCGAG
>DASPTO010000122.1:0-2146 GCA_035623375.1 Thermoplasmata archaeon | reverse complement strand
GACCCCTACACCGTGTCTGCCGAATGGGAACGGCGTGGTCTCGTCGGAATCGTGGGAATGGGTGAGGACCCCGGCCTCAGCAACCTAATGGCCCGCTACGCTGCCGACCGTCTTGACCGCGTCGAGTCGATCCGGGTACGGGACGGGGACACGGCGACGAGCCCCGACCTCGCGTTCCTCCCGTTGTTCAGCCCAGAGACGTTCATCGGGGAGACGTTGAACCCCTCTCGGATCTGGGAGGGAGGAAAGTACCGAAACGTTCCTCCGTTCGGAGAGGGCGAGACCTACGAGTTCCCGGCTCCGGTCGGACCCCAGAAGGTCTACTCGGTCGACCACGAGGAGGTCGACAGCCTGCCGCGGTTCATCGGGAAGGGGGTCCAGTACGTCGACTTCAAGCTCGCCCTGGACGACGCGACCCGTCGCACGCTCGAGCTCCTGAGAGACCTCAAGCTTCTCGAGACCGGGACGCCCGACGCGCCCGGCCCCCGACGGGCCGTCCTGAAGGCGCTCCCGAAACCGGCCGAGCTCGCAGGAAAGGTCGACGGCTACGCGGCGCTGGTGGTCGAGACCGTTGGAGAATCGAAGGGCGTTCGGACCCAGCACACTCTCTTCACGGCCCTCGGTCACCGCGCGGCATTCGACCGCTATCGTTCCACCGCGACCGCCTACCTCACCGGCACTCCGACTGCGGTCGCCGTGATCCTCTTGCTCGAGGGGACGATCCGGGAGCGAGGGTTCCTCGCGCCAGAGTCTCTTTCCCCCGACCCGTTCTTCCTCAAGTTGAGGGAGCTCGGGATTCCTGTGACCGAGCGGCTCACCTCGGAGCGAACGGTAGGGTCGTCGGACGGGTCCAGCCCTACGAAGTAGACGAGCGACCGGCGTGGCGCAGCGCCGCCTCGAGGATGTCGAGCGCGCGCTCGAGCTCGTCCGGGCCGATCGTGAGCGGCGGTTGCACTCGGACGACGTAGTCCCCGTAGTTCCAGAGAGGGATCGCCCCGCGCTGCACGCACTCGAAGAAGACGCGTCGGGCGGCCTTCGGGTCGGGGTTGCCGCGCCGGTCGTGAAGCTCGACCCCGAGACACAGCCCGAGTCCGCGGACCTCCGCGACCAAGTCGAACCGCTCCCACTCCTTCGCGCGGGCGAGTGCCTTCCGACCCAACGCCGCGGAGCGGGGGATGATCCGCTCCTTCCGAAGAAGGTCGATCGTCGTCGAAGCGGCGACGCACGCAGCCGGATGTCCGCCGAACGTCGTGCCGGCCGCGACGTCCTTCTCGCCCATCATCTTCTCGGTGCCGAGGACCGCAGAGATCGGGAGGAGACCTCCCGAGAGGCCCTTCCCGATTGCGACCAGGTCGGGGGCGATACCGAAATGCTCGATGGCCCACATCTTCCCCGTTCGGCCGACCCCGGCCTCGACCTCGTCGTCGATGTACGCCCAGCCGTGCTCGTCGCACAACGAGCGGAGGCCCCGGACGAACGACTTCGGCGGGATCCAGACCCCGGCCTCGAGGGCCACTGGCTCGAAGATGGCACCGGCGACTCGCTCGGGAGAAACGACGTGCGTCAGAAGCTCATCCTGGATGTAGTCCAGGACCCAGCCCCCGTACTCCTCGGGCGTCATCCCCTTTGGTCGCCGGATCGGAACCGGGTAGGGTGCGTGAACGGCACCGCCGCCGTACGCCTCCCAGTGACGCCGCTCGTGCGAGCTCAGCGCACCGACCATCCCCATCCCGATGCTGAGGCCGTGGTACTGGCCCATGAAGCTCAGCATGACGGGGCGCTCGCTGACCTCGACCGCGTACTTCACCGCGCCTTCGGCGGCACCGGTCCCCGAGAGCTCGAGGAAGACCCGGGTCAGGTTCGGCGAGGGACGGACCTCGAGGAGCTTGTCGGCGAGCTCCAGCATCGGGAGATGGGGCGCGATGAAGTAGATCAAGAACCCGTAGCGTGCGAGCGCTTCCTGGGTCGCCCGTAGCACGGTCGGGTTCACGTTTCCGACGTTGTTCGTGCCCCACTGGCTCGTGAGGTCGATGTACTCCTTTCCTTCCACGTCGACGAGCCTCGAGCCGTGAGCCCGTGAGAGCAGAACGCTCGCGAGACGGGTCTCTTCCCCCCAGAAGTAGCGCGGGAATCGCTGAGCGTACCG
>DASPTO010000121.1:0-6957 GCA_035623375.1 Thermoplasmata archaeon | reverse complement strand
CCAGGCCGTTGATCGCTGCGATCACCGGCGGCCGTAGAGCGGAGATCCGGCGGAACAGCGCGTGCCCCTTCCGGACCACGTCAGGCGCGCTCGAAAGGTCCATCGTCGCCATTTCCTTGAGGTCGGCTCCGGCGCTGAAGTACTGCCCGTCGCCGGTGAGGACGACGGCGCGGACCTTGGGCTCTTGGGAGATGGCTTCGATGTGCTGAGAGAGTGCCGCGAGGAGCGATGTGCTCAGCGCGTTTACAGGGGGGTGCTTCAGGGTCAGTATCTCGACCCCTTCCTCGTCGTTCTTACGAGCGACCAGCTCGCCTTCGGGCATCGTCGATATACCCGGGCGGACGAATCGCGAACCGCCTCATAATGGGTCCTCTCTCCTCGGCGCTGCGCGGTGAGCGACCCACGCTCAACGGTAAGTAACTCATCGGAGTGGAGGACCGATGCCTTCTCGCGAGCTCCTGTCGCTCTCGCTCTACTCGTTGCTCGCGAGCAATCGCGGCGGGCTCTTCATCGTCTTTCTCCCGCTCTACCTGGTCGAGGTCAAGGGCGCTTCCCTCCCCGTGGCGCTCACGATCCTGAGTCTCGCCTGGGTCCCGTCGAGTCTCATCGGACCGTGGATGGGGCGGCTCTCGGACCGCGCAGGCCGGCGCAAGCCGTTCTTGCTCCTTGGGGAGGCGGCCGCCTTCCCTCTGTTCCTCGCGATCATCTGGGCTCCCGGGTACCTCGCCGCGGGTGCCCTGTTCGTCGCAGCCGAGCTCGCGCTCGCGATCGGGGGCCCGGCCTACACGGCGTTCGTGGCCGACGTGACCAAGATCGACGAACGCGGGATGGGCTACGGGCTCCTCAACGCCACCTCGAACGCAGGAGCGGTCGTCGGGTTCATCGTGGCCGGCCTGGTTACCTACTGGTACGGTCTGCAGGCTCTGTTCCCGTTCGTCGTCGTAATGATGGTCGGGACCCTGAGCGTCGTCGTTCTTCTGGTCCCCGATATCCGTCTTGAGAAACCGCGCGAGCGTCGTCCCCTACGAGAGATGAAGCCCGTCGTGACGTTCTCGTTCGCGGTCTCGATCCGCGCGATTGGTTCCGGGGCGGTCGCAGGCATCTACGGGATCTTCGCGGCCAGCCTCGGGGCGAACTTCCTCGAAGTGAGCATCGTGGGGATCGCGGGCCTCGTGACAGGGGCAGTGACCGGGGTGCCGCTCGGCCGCTGGATCGACAAGATCGGGGAGATCCGTGGAATATGGTACGGGACCGTGCTCACCCTGGCATCGTACGGGATTTTCATCTTCTCCACGACGTGGGAGGAGGTCATTCCCGCCCAAGCGGTACGCAACTCCGGTCTCTCCCTTCTGGGCCCCGGAATGAACGCCTGGGTCACTCGAATGGCTCCTGCCGACCAACGTGCGGAGTACCTCGGGGTCTTCAGTCTCATCAACTCGACCCTCTGGAGTGTCGGGCCGCTCGTCGGGGCCGTCGCGATCCTTTTGGACGGGTACTTCGGCCTATTTGCCATGGCCGTCGGCACGACCGTGGTCTCGCTCGCCATCATGGAGTTTCTGTACGGCGAGATGGGAATCCGGGCTCGCCTCCAGGGAAATCGCGTTCGGGCGGGCGCCGGCTAGGGAAGCGTCCGTGGGCACGCTCTTATAGAACACGGCCGTCCGAACCCCGTGCAACGGCCGACCACGTTCGCCGACGCGAGCGCCTCCTTCGAGGAGGCAGAGTTCGTCGTGGTCGGGGTGCCGTTCGACCGAACCACGTCGTTCCGACCGGGGGCTCGGTTTGGACCCGACTCGATCCGCGCGCATTCCTGGAACTTCGAGTCGTACGACCTCGAGACCGGCGTCGACCTTTCCGAGGTGCCGATTCACGACCTCGGGAACACCGAGGAATTCGGAAGTTCCGAGGACATGGCCCGCTCGCTCCGGGAGGAGATCCGTCCCATCTATGCCGCCGGGAAGGTCCCGATCGTCCTCGGCGGCGACCACGCGTGCTCTCCCCCCGTGGTCGAGGCGTACGCCGATTCGGCCGCGAACGTGGGGGTCCTCTACCTCGACGCCCACATGGACTTCCGCTCGAGCTACCTCGGGGACCGTCGGAGCCACGCCTGTTCGTCCCGTCGGATCCTCGAGAAGGTCGGGGCACGGAACATCGTCGTTCTCGGGGTCCGCTCGGTCTCGCGCGAAGAGATGGACGACAACAAGTCGATCGGAATGTCGTACGTCACCGCGACCGAGATCGCTCGGGATGGGATTGAGGCGGCGGTCCACCAGGCGCTCAACATCCTCAAGGCGGAACGGCTCTACATCTCGCTCGACATCGACGCGATCGACCCGGCGTACGCGGGAGGGACGGGCACGCCCGAGCCGTTCGGACTCACTCCTCGCGACGTGAAGTACATCATCGGCCAGGCCGCTCCGCGGCTCGTGGGGCTCGACATCATGGAGGTCAGCCCCCACTACGATTCCGGTAACACGAGCCTTCTCGCCGCTCGACTGGCGCGCGAGGCGATCGTTCGGAGTGTCGCCGCCCGAAAGGGCAGGTAACGAGCGAGCCGTCCATGTCCGCTGAGCCAGCTCCCCACGGCCCGCCGGTCTCTCGCGGCGCGGAAGCCTCGCTCCGGAAGGTCGACTGGTGGGGATTCCCCGCCCTTCTCAAGGAACGGGACCAGAAGGCATACCGTCCGAAGGCGCTCGATGAGCGGGTGCGACGGGAACGTACCCGCAACGAAGTGCGCCTCTTGGTCGATGCACGTCGCCTCGGTGTCCGGACACCGCTGGTCTACGACGTGGACCTGATTCGGTACCGGATCACGCTCGAGGAACTGCCGGGGCCGACCCTGCGCCAGGTCCTCGAGGACCCGAGCGTCCCGCCGGACGACGTGGTGGCTGCTGTCCGCTCGTTCGGCCGCGCGCTCGGAATGCTCCATGCCGGGTCGATCGCCCACGGGGACCTGACGAGCTCGAACGTTCTCCTCCCCGAGGGACCGCGTGGTCCCCCTGCGTTCCTCGACCTTTCGATGGGCACGCGGAGCCCGGGGATTGAAGAGCTCGGGATCGACCTCCACCTCGTCGAGGAGGACCTGAAGGCACTGAGCGGTCGGTCGGACGCTCTGGTCCGGGCGTTTCATGAGGGATACGCCGAAGGGAACCCTCACGGGGCCCGCGAGGTTCGTGCGCGTGCCAAGGTGATCCGCGGTCGGGTCCGGTACGCCTGACCGTGGGAGCCGCCTACATTGGGCGCTCGACCCGTTGGAGACCGACGACCAGCGTCGCCGGCAATTCCTCGATGACGTCGGTCGCGAGGAGACCGTATCCTCGGTGAGCCGCCCCCCGAAGTCCCGCCTCCCCGGTCCAATAGGTGGCGAGCCGCGCGGCGTGTACTGGCTGCACTCCCTGGCAGAGCAGGCTTCCGAGGACCCCCCCGAGAACGTCTCCCACGCCTCCCACCGTCATCGCGACGTGATGATGCAGGTTCGCTACGGTCGTTTCCCCATCCGTCAGGATGTCCGGGGACCCCTTGACGACGAGCGTGACGTGACGCTCGAGGGCGATCTGTGCGGCAGCTTGGGCGCGCTCCTCGAAAGTCCCCGTGCTCGGACCATGGAAGACACGTTCGAATTCTCCCGCGTTCGGGGTCGCCACAACCCCGACCGGCAGAGGGGCTCCCTCCTGACCGAGGTCGGTGGGGAGCGCCGCAAGAGCGTCCGCGTCGACCACCATCGGGAGTTGCGGAGCGAGCGCCCGGATGACCGAGCCGAGCGCCTCCGCAGTCTCGCTGTGGGCGCCGGCTCCCATCCCGACGACGACCGCCCCGGGGGGAGCCGCGCGCACGGTCTCGAGGAGCTCAGGGACGTCCGTGGGGCGGAACCGGTCCGAGCCGATCGACCGGACGATCAGGTTCGGGCTGGCCGCGCGGACCGCGTCCGCGGCCACGGAGGGGGTGAGAATCGTCGCCCGTTCCGCTCCGGCCCTCAACGCGGAGAGGCCCGCGAGCGCAGGCGCTCCCGTGTAGGGCCCGCCTCCGATGACGATGAGCCGGCCGTTCCGTCCCCGGGGCTCCGTGGGGGGCCGGAAGAAGTGGAACTCCCCGGGGCCGGTCTGACGCCAGGCGTTCGGAGGCATGCCGATGTCTCGAACCGTAAGCTCCCCGACGGCGCCTTCGCTCATCTCCCCCTTCGGGATGGTGAACGTGACGGTCCATGTGGGCCGAAGACCGTCGGGGTCGGTGATGCCGGTGGGAATGTCGACCGAGAGCACCGGAGCGCCGCTCGCGCGCATGGAGGCGACCGCTTCCCGGATCGGTGGTCGCAGCTTTCCCGACTGGCCGGTGCCGAGGAGTGCGTCTACGACGAGGGGCATCGTCGCGAGCTCTTCGGGCCGCGGGACCCCAATCCGGACGGGAACCCGGTTCTGGATCCGGTCGAAGCATCGTCGCGCAGCGCGGGACCGGATCTCGACCGGGGGATGGACGAGCCAGATCTCGGGAGAGTATCCCCATTGGAGAAGGTAGAACGCGGCACAGGTGCCGTCGCCGCCGTTGTTCCCCGTCCCAGCGACCACGGCGACTCGAGCCGGAGGGGACGGGAGATGCCTCGTCACCTCTTCGGCGGTCGCGCGACCGGCGTTCTCCATGAGGGCGTCGATGGTGACGCCAAGGGCGACCGAGTTCTCCTCGACGACCGCCATCTCGAGGGACGAGAGCGGACGCCGGGAGGAGGCCCACATCCTGCCCTCTACGGGGTCGAGGCCGGTTCCACCGTCTGGAAGATGTTCACGGAAGCCGGAAGGAGGTTCTTCCGAGCGAGGTACTGCGACTGGGTCCGACTGTATCGGAACAGGATGTCCGCCTTCCCTTCTTGGAACCCCCACGGCCGCACGACGAGGAGATCGCCCTCGCGGATCCACATCTTCTTCTTCATCTTCCCGGTGATCCGACCCATCCGCGAGACGTTGTCCTCGCACATCACGCGGATTCGGGCCGCGCCCAGAAGCTGGCTCGCGATCCCGAAAACTTCCCCGCGATTCCGTCGGGGGAGAGGAAGACGGCCGACCTCCTCCCCTCCCTCGACGACCTCGACGGTGGGAGCTGCCTCCTCTTCGGGAGGAGCGGTCTCTTGCTCCGCCGGAGGCTCGGGGGGGTCGGGCACGGGAATGCGAGCCGGCCCCAGTATTTCAAGGGGGCGGCCGCCGAGGAAACACCCGGAGCGGATTCTCCTCGAGGATGCGGCGTTGGTCGTCCGGGGAGAGTGGGAGCGCGCGAAACGCGTCCAAGTTCGCGCGGATATCTCGGACTCCCGGGCCCGGCCAATCGGTTCCGAAGAGAACCTTGTCGGCGATCCGCGGAAGCTGAGGGAAGTACTCGAGGAGTCGGGCCGGTGGAATCCCCGAGACGTCGAGCCAAACGTTCGGGAACCGCCGGGCGAGGAACACCGCGGTGTCCATCCAGAGGGGGCGCCCCCCGTGCGCGAGCACGATTGTTAGGTCGGGGAAGTCGATGGCGATGTCGTCGGCCCAGATCGGGTCCGCGAAGCGGTTGCGGGCACGAGGGAAGACCGACGTGCCGGTGTGGAAGATGACCGGCAGTCGGTGTCGGGAGCACGAATCGTAGAGCCCCCTCAGGCCGGGAAGCGAACCGTCGGCGTAGGCGTTCGGGCGGAACAGTTGGTGGGGTGGATGCAGCTTGATCGCGCGGATGCCGAGGTCTTCTGCGAGGCGCTGGACCTCGCGGTCCGGGTCCGGATGATCGGGTCGGATCCCGCCGGTGGCGATCAACCGCTCGGGGTCGGCCCGCGCGTACTCCGAAACGAACGCGTTCGCATCCTCCGTGTATCCGATCACGTCCGGAGCGACGTAGTTGATCAGGACCGCTCGCTCGACACCACAGCGGTCGAGATATCGGAGGAACTCCCCGGGGTTGCGCGCGTATCGCTCGGGCGGAGGGTCGATGGACGAGAGAACGCGGGCCGCGTCCGGACGCATCTGCCAGACCGGGTTGATGTGGACGTGACAGTCGGTGACGCCCATCGACGATCCGGAGAGGACCGACCATATAAGCAAAGGACCGGACCGACGGGTCCGGCCGAGGTTTTATCTCTCGAACGGGCCCATGCCCGGCGAGAGCGGTCATATGTCGACCACCCCTCGAACGATGCCGAAGCTCCTCAAGGCGACGTACCTCGGCGACCAGGAGTATCTTCTCGAGGAGACTCGGGCGACGAAACTATTCTACTTCCCCGGCCCGGCCCTGTGGACCGTCATCTTCGGCCTCGCGACGCTGTTCACGGCCCACACCATCGCATCGTGGATGCCGGACCTCGCTCCGTCGGTGCGACAGTGGCTGACGCTTTCGAGCTACGCCTCCTCGATCTCCTCCTACCTGGCCTACCTCTGGCTGATCCTGTTCATCATCGGACTGCTCTGGCTTCTCGTTCGGTACTTCCGCTGGATCACCACCGTGTACGCGGTCACCTCCCGGCGCGTGATCATCCAGAGAGGAATCCTCGGGAAGGATTTCGACGAGATCCCCGTGACGCAAGTGCGGGGCGTGGACGTCCACCAGACGTTCGGTCAGCGCGTCCTCGGGTACGGGACGGTGCGCGTGAGTTCGGAAGGTGGCAAGAGCCTCGGCAACGAGGACTGGAAGGGAATCCCGAAGCCGTTCCGCTTCCAGAAGCTGATCGAGAACGCGACCATGGCCCAGCAGACCCCGTCCGGAGCGTTCCCGAGCACGGGGTCCGGGCGCTAGCAAGACTCCGGGCGGGCACCTTAAATCGGGCCGGCCCCGTCGGGGGAAGGTCGCCATGCCCGACGACTTCGATACCATCGTGGTAGGGGCCGGGATGGCCGGCTGCGCTGCAGCGATTCGTCTCGCGCAAGGCGGCGCGAACGTGCTCTTGGTCGAGCGAGGCGCTGAGCCGGGGACGAAGAACCTCTCGGGGGGGCTTCTCTGGGGGAA
>DASPTO010000120.1:0-2209 GCA_035623375.1 Thermoplasmata archaeon | reverse complement strand
TGGAGCTGCTCGGTGAGGTGCCGGAGTCCGAGCTCGTTCGTCTCTACGCGGAGAGCGACTTTCTCGTGCACCCGAGCGCGGTCGAAGTGCTCTCCGCGACCGTGCTCGAGGCCCTAGCGGCCGGGCTTCCCGTCCTTGGGGGGCCAGCGGTCGAGGGCGTGGTGGAGGATGGGACCACCGGCTGGTCGGTTCCCGACGCCGACCCTGCGCGCTTCATTGCCGCTCTCCGAGAGCGGGCGTCCCAGCTGGTCGCGGACGATGGCATGCGCCGTTCGATGGGGGAGAAGGCTCGCGCCACCGCCGAGCAGCGATTCGCCTGGCCTCGGATCGTGGAAGAGCACCTGAAGGTCTATCGGTCCGTTGCGGGACCCCCCGCGGACCCCTAGATTCGTCGACCGCCGCCCGCGCCGGCATGACGGGCGCCGAGCATCTCATGGATGGTCTGGTCGACCGCCTCTGCGCTGTTCCAGCGCGGCTTCCAGCCGAGCGCCTGAATCCGTCGGATCGCGAGCAGTTGGAGCGGGACATCCCCGGCCCACCCTCGCTCGCCGCCCGTAAACTCGATGCGGGCCTTCCCCCCGTGCGCGACCACCACCTTCTCTCCGATTTCCCGCGCGGAGATCTGGTCCGTGTTCCCGAGGTTGAACAGGTTGACCGGCTCGTGGGTTCCGTCGGTCGCGAGGAACATCCCCTCGACACAATCTTCCGTCCGCAGGTAGCTCTTGGCCTGGCGGCCGTCCCCCAGTATCTCGAGACGGGTCGGGTCGCGCCGCAACTTCTCGAAGAAGTCGGGAAGGATCCCGTGCGTCATGTTGGGCCCGATCACGTTCGCGAACCGGAAGATGTGCGCCGTCAATCCGTACGAATGGGCATAGGCAGAGAGCAACCCTTCCGCCGCCAGCTTCGCGGCTCCGTAGAGCGACTCCGGCTGGAGCGGACCATACTCTTCGGGAGTGGGAAATACGGTCGGGCGACCGTAGACCACGCTCGAAGAGGAGAACGCGATCGAGGGAACGTCGTGGCGCCGCATCGCCTCGAGGACGTGGAACGTCGTCCGGGTCCCCTCTTCGAGGTCGAGCCCCGGCTCGGCGAGTCCCCTACGGATGTCCGCCGTCGTGGCGAGATGCCACACCGTGGACGCGCCCCGGAACTCTTCCGCGTAGCTCTCCGGCTGCTTGAGGTCCGCGACGACGAGGCGCGCCTCCTTGCCGGTGCGCGATGGCGTGAGGTGCTCGCGCCGACCGCTCGAGAGGTTGTCGATCACCCGCACTTCGCTCGCACGCTCGAGGAGCGAGCGAACCAGCACGGAGCCGATTGCGCCTGCCCCACCGGTGACCACCGCGGGCCCGTCCCGTGAGGAGGTTCTCATCGGGTCGGTTGGAGTTGGAGAAGCATATATAAGTGAAGTCTCGCCTAAACACGGACGGTCGTCTGACCCGAGGGGGCCGCGCATGCGCACTTACGTCCGGATGACGTTTCACTCCGAGGGCGCGAACCCCATGAAGGTCGTGGAGGCCATGCACGGCCTCGGTTTCGAGGAGTCCATGGGAATGCACGATTTCGTCTACAAGTGGAAGGACAAAGCGGCGATCGAGGACGTCATCAAGCTGATGACGGAGATGCACGACCGTCTGAAAGGCCTCGACGTCAACTACGAGATCACCACCATTTCCTGAGCTCCATTCCTCGAACCCTTCTATGCCGGCAGAGGACCTCGACCGTCTGGAACGCCTGCTCCTCCTGCATTTGCTGGAGCACCGCGGCCAGCAGATTCGGTTCGAGGCCTCGCAATGGACCACCGAGTTCGGGATCCTTCGGAAGTTCGCGAACGAGGACCTGAACGAGGTCAAGCAGGCGCTCCGCGTCCTTGAGATCGGACGGATGATCTACCGCCGTACCCAGTACGTCGTGGGATACTCGGAGCCGAAGCACGTCTTCTCGCTCACTCCGAGCGGGCACCGCAAGGCGCTCGAGTACCGCCGGGGCGAGGAGGGTGACGGCAGCTCGGTCGAGCTCTCCCCCGAGCCGGCGTCCATGGCCGCCTCCGACGAGGCCCCGTCCGCCCCGAGCCCTCGAAGGACCTCCGCCGGCTGAGGCGGGATGACGGTTCTCGAAGGAACCCGGGTCCGCCTCCGGCCGCTCGCCCCTTCCGACTACTCCTCCGTCTTCGCCTGGTACAACGACCCCGAGACGGTCGCACCGTTCGACC
>DASPTO010000119.1:0-4340 GCA_035623375.1 Thermoplasmata archaeon | reverse complement strand
GCTTCTTGCGGGGAAGGCCGTCCCCCCAGGAGACGTAGCGCATCGCGACGAACTCGGCGATACCCATCAACGCGCAGGCGGCGAGGTCCTCGTCCCAGTCGCGGAACTCTCCCCGGTCCATCGCCGCACGCAGCCGTCGGGCGTAACCGTTCGCGATTCGGTAGTAGTACCACTCGTAGATCGGAGGGTCCGCGAACTCCGCCTGCTTGATGATCCGGTAGAGCTTGCGGTGGCGCGGAAGGAAGTCGTAGAAGAAGATCTCGAACCCGCGCACCTCGGCGTCGGCCCGGTTCGAAAGGTGGTCCGTCCCCTCCGAGAGCGCCCGACGGAGGTCGTGGTTGATCTGCTGGATCAGCGCCCGCATCAACTCCTCCTTCGACTGGAAGTAGAGGTAGAACGTACCGGCCGCTACCCCCGCGGTGCGCGTGATCTCCGAGATCCGTGCGTCGTAGAACCCTTCGTCCCCGAACACCCTCTCGGCCGCGCGGAGGATCTTGAGGCGCGTACGCTGGCCCCGCTCGGTCTTGCCGTGGGTTCCGGGGGAAGGAGGGTTCCGCCCCGGCCGGCTCGAGAGGCGCCGTCGCCCGTTCCTCCCCGGTCGGGCCGACATCAGCTCTTTCCCTCCCGCACGAGCAGCGGATAGTCCTTCTTCCCGGCCCGGGTGTGGGGAATCTCGGGGAGGCGAACGAACGATTTCGGCACCTTGTAGGCGGCGAGCCGCTCGCGCATATACCTCCTCAGGTCGTCGTCGGCGACCGGCGAGCGTTCGACCAGGTACGCCCGGCCGACCTCCCCCCACTTCGGGTCCGGCACACCGATGACCGCCGACTCGACGACCAGAGGGTGCGTCTCGAGGACCTGCTCGACCTCGGCGATGTAGACGTTCTCGCCGCCGGACTTGTACATCAGCTTCGTCCGTCCGACGAAATAGTAGAACCCGTCCGCGTCCCGTCGCAACACGTCCCCCGTGCGAACGTACGGACCGGACATCGCGGCCGCCGTCGCCTCCGGGTTGTCGAGGTAGCCGGAGAAGAGGACCGGTCCCCCGACGAGGAGTTCCCCGAGGTCGCTGTCGTTGCCGTGCTCGTCGACGAGCCGCATCTCGCAGAGCAGGTTCGTTCGTCCGATCGTCCCGGGTCGCTCGAGGTCCTCGGCCGTCGAGTAGAGGAGGTTCGGTCCCGCCTCCGTGAGCCCGTACCCCTGGTAGAACGGGATCCCCCGGTCCCGGAACGACTTCACGACCGCCGGCGGAGAGTTCCCGCCGCCGCTCTTCGCGAACCTCAGCGACGCGAGCGACGCCTTCGCGAACTCGGGGCGGCCGACCATGTCGATGAACATCGCCGGGACCCCCCCGAGGATCGTCGCCTTCTCGGCGTCGATGAGACGGAGGATCTCGACCGGGTCGAACCGGTCGAAGAAGACGGTGCGGCCACCCACGATCATCAGCGGGAGCAGCAGGACGTTCCAGCCGCCCGTGTGGAACATCGGGAACACGGTGATCGTCGAGTCGTCGCCGGTGAGCTTCCAGCCCTCGGCCGTGTTGAGGGCGTTCATGAAGAGGGCCCGCAGGCTGAGGATCGCCCCCTTCGGTCGGCCGGTGGAGCCTCCCGTGAACAGGACGAGCGCGGGGGCCTCCCAATCGGGAAGCTCGTCGGGCCGGGACGGGGGAGCCGCCTCGGACCGAGTAGTCAACTCGTCGAGCGACGCGGTCGGGCGTCCCGGGGCCGTCACCGACGCGAGCTCGCCCGGCACGAGCCGTCCGCGAACCAGGAGGCTCGGTCGGATGCGCTCGAGGTCCGCGGAGAATTCGGCGGGGGTGAGCCGCAGGTTGTGGGGCACGAGGACGGCCCCGAGCTTGAGCGCGCCGAAGAGGAGCACCACCATCTCCACGTCCGGGCCGGAGAGGATCGAGATCCGGTCCCCGGAGTGGATCCCGAGCGCGCGCAGCCGCCCGGCGGCGCTCGCGGCGCGGCGCTCGAGTTCCTCGAACGAGAGCGAGCCGCCGCGGCTCGCATCGGTCAAAGCGATGCGGGACCCGTAACGGAGCGCGAGGCGTGCGGAGAGGTCCAGGCGCATACCCTACCCCCACTTCACCACGGTGGAGCCCCAGACGTAGCCGCTTCCGGCCGCGGCCATCACGACCGGTCCGTCGGTGAAGCGGCCGGAGTGGAGCGCGATGTCGAGCGCCATGAACTGGTCCGCCGACTGGCTGTGGCCGTACGGTTCGAGGTAGATCGCGCGTTCGGGAGGGACGCCGATCCCATCGACGATCGCGTGGTGGAACGACCGCTTCATGTGGTTGATGATCAGGAGCTGGATGTCGGAAGCGGTGAGCCCGCTCCGCTCGATCGAGGTTCGGATGACGCGCAGGAAGTTCGGGAGCGACACCTGTTCCATCCGTCGACGGAAGAACCGCTCGTTGAGCAGCGTCTCGGCGAAGACCTGCCCCTCCCGTTCGTACGCCGGGTAGACCGGGTGACGCGCGCCGCCACCGGCTTCCACGGGGGCTCGGGAGAGGGAGCCGTCGCTCAGGAAGTCGGAGGCGAGGATCGTGTTCTTCGGATGGTCCCTCGCCACGACGACCGCCCACCCCGCGTCGGCGAAGTTGTCCATCCACTGGCTCATGGGCGCCACCGGAGAGACCATGTACGACTCCTTCGAGGCCCCAATGAGGAGGACCGCGCGCAGGTTGGGGTCCGCGAGGAGGAAGTTCTTCGCGGCGTAGAGGCCGAAGACGCAGCCGGCGCACATCGCCGAGACGTCGAACGCAAAGCATTCCGGGATTCCGAGCCGGTCCTGGAGGAAGGTGCTCGCGAGCCACACGTGGTAGTCCTTCCACTGCGACCCGGACCAGATCACGAGGCCGATGTCGGACCGGTCGACCCCGTTCGCCCGGGCCCGCTCGAGGGCGACGCGGCCGGCCCGGCGCGCCATGTCGCTGGGCATCACGTTCGGCGCGCTCACGTGCTTCCGGGTGAACCCCTGCTTTTCCTGGACGACCGCGAGCGGGAGGTGGAAGCGACGGCCGACGGCCGCCGCGCTCATCGTGGTGCGGGGGATGTAGAGGCCGTAGGAGACGACCCCGACGTCCGTCATCTACCGCACCTCCTCGATCGAACCCGGGAGGATCTCCGGTGGAGCGCCCGTCAGGAACCGGCTCACTACGTCGTTGAACTCGGTCGGCCGCTCAAGAAGGTGGAGATGGTTGCGGCCGCGAAACAGCACGAGGGATGCCTTCGGGATGAGACGGTAGAGGTAGAGCGAGTTTGTCCAGGGGACGACACGGTCCTCCGTGCCGGTCGTGAGGAGCACCGGGACCTCGAGGCGGGCGTCGGTCTCGGTCGCGTCGAACGACTGGAGCGACATCGCCTGGTACATCCACTGGGTCCCGTCGGTGGGGGAGGCGAGCCGGTCCGCGATGATCGCGTCGATCACCTCCGGATGCTCCTCGGAGAAGCCCGGCGTCAGAGCGACCGACATCGTCCGACGGAGCCGATGGGGCTCGGTCTCGTTCGGGACCTGACGGGTCACCTCCGCGAACGTCTCGGGCGGCATGTTCTTCGACGCCGGACCGCCCGGGAGCGTGCAGGAGAGCACGAGCGCGTCGACCCGCGTCGGGGCGATTCCCGCGAGCGCCTGGGCGATCGCGCCGCCCATCGAGGCACCGAGCACCGCCGCTTTCTCGACCCGCTCGGTGTCCAGGACCGAGAGGATATCGCGAGCGAACTCCGACGCTGAGTACGGTCCCGGGAGCGGGGAGCTCCTACCGACCCCTCGGTTGTCGACGAGGATCAACCGGAACCTCTCTTCGAGCGCGGGCGACTGGCCGCGCCACATCCAGAGGCCGTACCCCAGTCCTTCGACCAGTACGAGGGGCCGACCTCGGCCACGAGCCTCGTAGTAGATCTTGGTCCCATTTCGCTCAGCGAACGGCATGCGTACCTATCCTGCTCCCGGCGTCGGAGGCGCGGTCCCCGGCGCCTGTTCTCCGAGATAGACTCTCCGCACCCGGTCGTTCGCGAGGACCTCTTGCGGGGTCCCCGAGAGCACAATCCGGCCGGCTTCGAGCAAGTGCACCTGCGTGGCGAGAGGTACGGTCTGCAGAACGTTCTGCTCGGTGAGGAGGATCGGGAGGTCCCGCGCGACCTGCTCGATTTTCAGAAGGAGCTCCTTGACGAGGGTGGGATGGAGACCCGTCGTCGGCTCGTCCATCACGAGGAGCTTCGGGTGGGCGACGAGGGCGCGGGCAATCGCGACCATCTGTTGCTGGCCCCCGCTCAGGGAGCGGGCCGTGTCGCCGAGCTTAGGACCGAGGTCCGGGAAGAGCTGCCTCGCCGCGT
>DASPTO010000118.1:0-6711 GCA_035623375.1 Thermoplasmata archaeon | reverse complement strand
GACCCCTCGACGAGCGGCCCCCCGGCATGCGGACAGAGCCCATCGACCGCGAAGACGAGCGGACCGACCCGGGCGAGGAGCACCTGGTACGGACCGAGGACGACCTCGCGTGTCGTGCCGGGACGGAGCGTGTCGAGCGCGACCCCCGTCTGACGCCAGCTCACGACGACCCCCGTCCCCTCGTCCGTCGGTGCCTAGGTCGGCGCCCCGCCTCCTCTTCGCCCGCAGAGACGGGTGGCGTCCCACCTTCCTCGACGAGGCCTTCGGCCTCGGTGATAGCGTCTTGGATCGGTGGCAGCTCGCCGCGGGGTCGGACGAGCTCCCGGATCCGGGACTCGAGCTCCGGAATCCCTTCGCCCGTGACCGCCGAGACCTTCTCGCGGTCGTTGGCCCGTCGGACGATGTCGCTCTTCGTCTCCACCGCGAGGATCGGGAGCCGGGGAAACTCTTCGGTCCACCGAGCCAAGAGGCGTTCCTGGTCCTCGACGGAGTAGCCGCACTTCTCGGAAGGGTCGATCACAAACACGACCACGGTCGCGACCGAGCCCACCGCGGCCTGAGCTTCCGACTCGGCGGGGTTCGCGCGGCCGACGCGTCCCAGGACGCCGGGGGTGTCGAGCACTTGGAGGCGGTCGAACCCGAGGTCCGCATGGCCCACCGAGATCGAAAGGGTCGTGAAGGGGTAGTCCGCAACTTTCGGATGCGCGGTGGAGAGCCGGGCCACGAGGGAGGACTTTCCGACGTTCGGGAAACCCGCGACCACGAGCGTCGGCGAGTTCGGGTCGAGGTGCGGTCGTTCGTCCAGGTACCTCCCGATTTGGCGCAGCTTCTCGATGTCCGGGTCGATCTCCCGAACGAAGCTCGAGAGCCGGCCGTAGAACGCGCGGACCTGGTCGCCCAGGCTCTCCGGCCCGGACGCACCCTTCGTGGTGCGCTCCGCCGCCCGTGCGAGCCCACGGATCCGTTCCTCGGCACGCCGCACTCGCGTGAGGGCGCGTTCCAGGGTCCCCGTACCGAACGCCTGGGCGACCAGGGTCGCTTCGAAAGGCGTCGGAGGGGATCGCGTAAACCGCCGCGACTCGAGCCTCAGATGTCGCAGGACCGTCGCCGAGCTGCGGACGATCTTGAGCTCCGCTCGCATCCGATCTCGGGCCGCCTTGGTCTCACCGTGCGGTGTGGCGAGCGAGGCCCTGTGAAAGGCGATGTCGAGGATCTCCTCCGAAGGCGGAGGACGACGAGCATGCCGGCCCCGACCCTGCTGCGACGCTCGTTCCCGTACCATGGACGCCCTGCGGAACCCATCCGTCCGAATACGTTTGCCGTGGTAGAAGACTCGAGAAGACCATCCGCCGCGTTAAGTTTGCCCGGCGAGACGAGAACGATTTATGGCCCGCCCCGCTCCCCGGCTCCGGTGAACATTCGTGGCACGTTGGATTTCGGAGGAACCCGGGGAAGAGGCGGCCCTCCTCGACGCGCTTGGGATTAGCTCCACCGACGCTCTGTTCGCCGACGTTCCGAAGAAGGCCCGTATCGGGCGGATGGGCGTTGGACCGGCGCGCGAGGAACCCGAGGTCGTCGCGGAGGTCGACCAGCTTCTCGAGCGGAACCGGCCGCTGTCCAAGTTCGCGAGCTTCCTCGGAGGCCGGGTCACCTCCCGATACTCACCGGCCGCGGTCGACTCGATCGTATCGCGAAGCGAGTTCTACTCGGCCTACACCCCGTATCAGGCCGAGGCAAGCCAGGGAATGCTTCGGACGTTGTTCGAATTCCAGAGCCTCTGGGTCGAGATGACCGGGCTTGACGTCGCGAACGCGTCCCTCTACGACGGCGCGAGCGCGGCGGGAGAGTCGCTCCTCTTCTGTCGGAGAATCCACGAGGGGTCCCGGTTTCTCGTTCCCGCGAGCCTCCCATGGGAGGAACGGAGTGTCCTCGAGAACTACGCGAGCGGACCCGGACTCACCGTCGCGACCGTCCCGTACGACGACCGAACGGGCCGCCTCGACCTCGACTTCGTCCGGGACGCGGTTGCGAAGAAGGATGTCTTCGGTATGCTCGCCGACCTCCCGAACGGCTTCGGCCACATCGACGAGGGGGTCCCCGAGCTCAAGTCGATCCTGGGCGACATCCCGCTCGTAGTCGCCGCGGACCCACTGTCGCTCTCGGTGCTCGAAGCGCCGGGGAACTATGGCGCGGACGTCGTCGTGGGGGAAGGTCAGGGGTTCGGTATCGCGCCGTCCTTCGGAGGTCCGCTGCTCGGGCTGTTCGCGTGCCGAAAGGAACACGTCCGCTCGGCGCCGGGACGGATCGTCGGAGCGACCCTCGACACGGAGGGGCGACGTGCGTACGCGTTGACCCTCGTCACTCGCGAGCAGCACATTCGCCGGTCGAAGGCCACGTCGAACATCTGCACGAACGAGTCCCTCATGGCCCTCGCGTTCGTCGTCTATGCGACCGTGGTGGGGCCGCGAGGATTGGCACGCCTCCAGACGACGATCGCGGAGAAGGCACGGACCCTCGCGAGCGGCCTCGGGGCAATCGACGGACTCAAGTCGCCTCGGTTCGATGCGCCGTACCTCGGGGATTTCACGGTCGAGCTAACGCGCGGCAGCGCGGAGGATTTCCTGGACCGCCTGCGTCGGCGCAAGGTCCTCGGAGGACACTCCCTCAAGGATCCCCGACCCGGAGCAACGCCGGGCCCGGACCGCATCCTGGTGGGTGTCCCCGAGACCGCCACCGAAAAGGGCATTCAAAAGTACGTCCGCGCCGCCCAGGCCACGGTCGGCGCGGCTGGGAGGTCCTCATGACGTTCCACCAGGCCCGCTGGGACGAGCCTCCCGTCTGGGACTTGGCACCTTCAGCGGACCTGGAGGCGCCCCCCACGGTCCCGGGAATCCCCGAGAAGTTGCGACGGAAGGCGGCCGTCCGGTGGCCCGAGCTCTCCGAACTGGAGGTGGTGCGCCATTACACGCGACTTTCGCAGATGAACTTCGGGATCGACACCTCGCCTTACCCGCTCGGGTCGTGCACGATGAAGTACAACCCGAAGGTCTCGGAACTTCTCGCCCGACGTCCGGGAGCGGCCGACGTTCACCCCTACCAACCCGAGGCGACCGTCCAGGGCTCGCTCGAGCTGACGTGGCGACTCGAGCGCCTGCTCGCCCGTATCACTGGCCTTCCCGAAGTTTCGCTTCAGCCGGCCGCGGGCGCTCACGGAGAGTACGCGGCGATGCTGATGGTCCGGGCGTACTTCCGGGACCGGGGCGAGCTCGCCGAGCGCTCCGAGGTCCTCCTTCCCGACACCGCTCATGGGACGAACCCCGCGTCGGCCGCAATGGCGGGGTTCACGACGCGGGAGATTCGGGACAAGAACGGGAGCGTGGACCTCGACGAGCTCAAGCACGCGCTCTCGAGCAAGACGGCCTGCTTCATGCTCACGAACCCGAACACCGCCGGTCTCTTCGAGAGCGAGATCCTCGAGATTGCCGAGGCGGTCCACGGCGCCGGGGCGCTCCTTTACTACGACGGGGCGAACCTGAACGCAATCCTCGGGGTGACCCATCCGGGCCGGATGGGTTTCGACGTCGCCCACCTCAACCTCCACAAGACGTTCTCGACACCCCATGGGGGGGGCGGTCCCGGTGCGGGTGTTCTCGCGGCCGGAGAAAAGCTGGGTCCGTACCTGCCGGTCCCGAGGGTCGTCAAGGTCGGTCGGAAGTTTCGCCTGGATTACGACCGTCCCAAGTCGATCGGGAAGATCAAGACGGCGTACGGCAACTTCGGCCTCGACCTGCGCGCCTTCGCGTACATCCTCTCGCTCGGCGAGGAGGGATTGAAGCACGTCTCGCGAAGGGCGGTGCTCAACTCGAACTACGCTGCCTCGCGTCTCGGAAAACTGCTTCCGAGGCCGTTCCGGACCCTCGTGAAGCACGAGTTCGTCCTCTCGGGTGCGCCTCTCAAGGAAAAGGGAGTCCGGACCTTGGACCTCGCAAAGCGTCTCCTGGACGAAGGGGTCCACGCCCCCACCGTCTACTTCCCGGCGCTCGTCGAGGAGTCTCTCATGGTCGAGCTCCCGGAGACGGAGAGCAAGCGGGAGCTCGACGGCTACATCGCCGCGTTCGAACGCGCGGTCACGGACACGGCCGAGAACCTCCGGGCCGCGCCCCGCTCGCTCTCCGTGACCCGGGTCGACGAGGTTCGCGCCGCACGTGAGCCGCTCCTTTCGTGGAAGGACCTGCGGGCCGCGAGTGCAAAAGCTGAAACCCAGTAGACGCTACGCGCCGCCATGCGCTCTCGTGCCCAGAAGGTCTTCCAACATCTCGACCCGAAGCCGGATGCGGTCGTCGTCGCGAACTCTACCGAACCGCACCTCGACCAGTCGTTCTTCTACCTCACGAACGTCCCCCATGGCCTCTTCGAGGACTCCCTCGCGATCGCCCACCCCGACGGGGAGGTCGACCTGGTCACGATCCGGCTCGAGGAGGAGACGGCTCGTGAGACGGCGAAGTCGGACCCTCATCTCAAGGTCCATGTCGTAGAGCGGGATTCCTCCGACGGGGCCATTCAGAATCTGCTCCAAGGCGTCGGGACGGTCGGCCTCAACTACCGGGAGCTGACGCATTCCTGGTTCCTGCGCCTCCAGAAGCTCTTCCCGGAGACGAAATGGACGGATGCGTCCGCGGCCATCCGGAGCGCCCGGTCCGTCAAGGAGCCCGGCGAGATCCAGCTCCTTCGGAAGGCTGCCCAGATCGGGTCCGAGGTCGCGCTCGAGATCCCCTCCCTCCTTCGGACCGGGATGACCGAGCTCGAACTCGCGGCCGAGATGGAGCACCGGATGAACCTTCACGGTGCGAGCGGTCGGTCGTTCGCAACGATCGTCGCCTTCGGTCCTCACGCGGCCGAGCCGCACTTCGAACCGACGGAGGCTCGCCTCAAGCCCGGCCAATCGATCGTCTGCGACTTCGGCGCCATCCATCGGCGGTACGTGAGCGACATCACCCGGTCGTTTCACTTCGGTCCGCGGGACGCCGAGCTGATGGCAGTCCACGATACCGTCGAGAAAGCCCAGAAGGCGGCGCTCGATGCGATCCGACCGGGAGTTCCGGCGCGCGATGTCCATCTCGCCGCGGCCAGCGTCATCGATTCCTCTCCCTGGAAGGGGCGACTCACGCATGGCGTCGGTCACTCGATCGGTCTCGCCGTCCACGACGGCTGGGGGTACGGGGCGAAGGCAGAGGACTCCATCGAGGAAGGAATGGTGTTCACGGTCGAACCCGGAATCTACCTCCCGGGGAAGGGAGGGGTTCGGATCGAGGACGACGTCGTGGTCACGAAGACCGGATACGAGTTCCTCACGACCGCACCGCGGTCGTACCTTGAGGTCCCAGCGTGAAGTTCGGCGTCCTGACGGGCGGCGGAGACTGCCCCGGCTTGAACCCCGCTATCCGTGCGGTCGTTCTTCGCGCCGCTCGATTCGGTCATGAGACGGTGGGGTTCCTGGACGGGTGGAAGGGAGTGCGCGATGATGAGAGCCGGCCCCTCCGCCCGGCGGGCGTCCTCGACCTGATCTCGAAGGGAGGAACGATCCTCGGCAGCTCGCGCACCAATCCGTTCGCGAAGGAGACGGACGCCGCGAAGGTTCTCGAAACCATCTCTCGACACCACCTCGACGCGCTCGTGGCAATCGGCGGAGACGACACGCTGTCGGCGGCTCGGGAGCTATTCCGCCGGGGAGGGCATGTGGTGGGGGTCCCGAAGACGATGGACAACGATGTTGCCGGAACCGACTGGACCTTCGGGTTCCACTCTGCCGTGGCGGTCGCGGTCGACGCGCTCGAGCGGCTCCGGGACACGGCCGGCAGCCACCACCGCGCGATCGTCCTCGAGGTGATGGGCCGTCACGCGGGCTGGGTCGCGCTCGCCACCGGACTCGCGGGCGGCGCCGATGTTACTCTCGTCCCGGAGGAAAAGTACGACGAGTCGGCTCTGTTCGAGCACGTCCGTTCGGCGGTGAAGGCGCGTGGCTACGCACTGGTCGTCACGAGCGAAGGGATCGACCTCGGTCCCCGCCGCGGTTCGGCGGGAGCGAAGGACGAGTTCGGGCACGAGCTTCTCCGCGAGCGCGAGGTAGGTGCGGAGCTTGCCCGTCGGATTCAGGAGGCGACCGGGGTCGAGACCCGCAGCGCGCAGATCGGGCACATCCAGAGAGGGGGTCCCCCCGAGCTCTTCGACCGGATCCTCGCGACCCGGCTCGGTGCCTGCGCAGTCGACCTCGCGATCGCGGGTCGGTTCGGAGAGGTCGCGGTTCTGAGAGGGTCCGTCGTCACCGGGATCTCCCTGGACGAGGCCGTCGGGGAGCCAAAGACCGTGTCGGCCGACTGGCTGGACCTGCTGCACACGTTCGAAGCGTAGAGGGAGCGATGCGGGTTCGAGCGCTCTGGTACAGGGGCGGGGCGCTCTACCTGATCGACCAGCGGCAACTTCCCCAACGGACGGTCGTCCGGCGACTTCGCAGAGTTCCGGAGGTCGCGGAAGCAATCCGGACAATGGTCGTCCGGGGTGCCCCCGCAATCGGAGTCGCCGCGGCCTACGGGATGGTCCTCGCTCACCGGGAGGGTACCTACTCCCCCGAGCGCGCGGCAAAGCTCCTGACCGCGACCCGCCCCACCGCCCACGACCTCGCGGTCGGGGTCGAGACGGTCCGCGCGTCCTGGG
>DASPTO010000117.1:0-4141 GCA_035623375.1 Thermoplasmata archaeon | reverse complement strand
AGTGGCGAGGCCCCAGCTCGCCCGGACCGCGGCTCCGTCGCTCGGAGGCGCATCGAACTCGGTGAGGTCGATCCCGACCGGGACTACCCGGATCCGGTCGACGGGGTAGCCCCATCCTGCCACCTGGTCCGCCTCGCCCCGGGTGAGAGCGATGTACCCGTCGAAGGCGCGGAGACGCCCCGCGAAATACCGGTCGTAATAGAACGAACGAAGGATCCCGGGGCGCATCCAGTAGTGGTAGAACCCCATCGGCATGATCACCTGGGTCCAATCGAACGACCGTGCGAACGGGAGATAGTAGTCGACGTTCCAGATTCGGTTCCCCGACTGGTGCATTAGGTCGGCGTCGATCGATCGGAGAAGTCGCAGGTACCCTGTCGGGATGCGGAACCCGGCGAGATGGCGCATACGGAGCCGCAACACTCGGACCCCGGCGATGACCTGCTCGTCGGGGACCCCGGGCTCCGACTGCGTGACCACGGTGACAGAGTGGCCTCGCGCCGCCGCTCCCTCCGCGATGAGCTGGACGAGCCGGGTGGCGCCGCCGAGCGCCGGGACGTACCGGAGCACCGGAAGTACTATCCGCACGCGCTCGCCCGGGGTGCGCACTCGGACCTCGGCCATAAAGGCTTGCGAAACCGGGAGACCGGCCGACACTCGGGACGACGGTGGGCACCGGCAAAGACGAGCCATTAAGTTCGTCCCGCGCGGTCGGGGAGACCAAGCCGGTGAAGATCCTTCGACTCGACGGGTGGGAAGGTCCGACGGTGGGTGGGGCGCAGATCTACGTCCGACGGGTCTCTCAAGCACTCGAGGCCCATGGCCATCCGAACGTCACGGCCGCGATCGTCACGGACCCGGTGCCCGAGAAGCTGGGCCCGGTGCGCGCGTTCCGAGCACCGCGCTCCGCGATCCGCCGCGCGGCCGCGGAGGTCGCGGACGGGGGTCCCCTGACCCGGTGGCTCGACGAGCTCGCCGACGAGGTGAAGCCGGATGTCATCCACCTGCACCGCTTCGAGACCGGTTTCTCTGCCCTGGGTCCGTGGCTCGGCCGACGCTCGGAGCCAATCGTCTTCACGGCCCACGATGTGGAGATGGTCTGTCCTGTGGCCACCCTCACGCTCCCCGACGGCACTCCGTGTCCGGGGGGAATCCTCCCCCGATGCCAGTTCACCGGATGCGAGGTGGGGTTCGGCCTGCCGTTGAACCTCGCCAAGCGCCGGTCCTTCGATACCCACGTGAAGAGCCGCGTGCGCTCGTTCATCTGCGTGAGCCGGGCGACCCAGCGCATCTTCGACAGTCTCGGGTACCGTCCCACGGACCTCCTCCGGCCGATGATCCCCGTCCCCGACGAGCCGGTCCCCTACCCCGAGGGTCCGTTCACCATCGGGTTCCTCGGGCGATTCGAGCACCAGAAAGGAGTCGATGTGCTGCGGGATGCGTTCACGCTCGTCCGCGAGCGCCACCCGAACATTCGCCTTCGGCTCGCGGGCTCCGGCCCGGTCAACGTCCCTCCGGGAGACGGGGTCTCGGTCGACGGATGGGTCGCGGATAGTCGTCGCTGGTTCGAGGGGATCCACGTGCTCGCGGTCCCTTCCCTCCCCTGGGAGAATCTCGGCAACTCGCCGATCGAGGCCCTGGCGAACGGCGTACCCTCGGTGGTCACCGCCTCCGGCGGCCTTCCCGAGACGGTCGGAGAGTTCGGCACCGTCGTGCCTCCCGGAGACTCGGCCTCCCTCGCCGAGGCGATCGGCCAGATCGTCGACCATTATCCGGAGGCGAAGCAGCGCGCGCTCGCCGGAAGGGCCTGGGTTCGGGAGGAGTTTTCCCCCGAGCGCCACCTCGCTCGTCTTCTCGGGATCTACTCCGCTGCGATGGGGTAGTGGGCGGCCGAGATGGTCCGCTAGTGCGGGCCCGGGTACCGGCACGGCAGCGGCAAGAAACGCTATAGATGGGACCCGCTCGTACGAACGGAACGCCTTGGGCGCAGTCGTCGTTACGGGGGCCGCAGGGTTCCTTGGTTCACACCTCGTCGATCGCCTGCTCGCTGACGGCGTCGAGGTCGTCGGGGTCGACAACCTGAGCACGGGCCGGGCCGCGAACCTAAGCGACGCGCGACAGCACAAGGGGTTCCGATTTCGCCGTCTCGACCTCGTCCGCGCGGGTTCGCTACCGCGCGCCGATCGCTACTTCCACCTGGCGAGTCCGGCATCGCCCCCCGCGTACCAACGCGACCCGGTCGGCACCTTGCTCGTCAACTCCGTCGGGACCCACCGGGTGCTCGAGGCGGCGCGTCGATCGGACGCGCGGGTGCTGCTCGCGTCGACGAGCGAGGTCTACGGGGACCCGCAGGTGCACCCCCAGGTAGAGGCGTACTGGGGTCACGTGAACCCGGTAGGACCGCGCAGCTGTTACGACGAGGGTAAGCGGTACAGCGAGGCGCTCTCGGCCGCCTACCGCCGTCGATACGGTCTCGACGTCCGCATCGCACGGATCTTCAACACCTACGGCCCCCGGATGGACCCGAGCGATGGGCGTGTCATCTCGAACTTTATCGTCCAGGGACTGCAGGGAAAGCCGTTCACGCTCTACGGTCGAGGGACCCAGACGCGCTCGTTCTGCTACGTATCGGACCTGGTCGACGGGATCTGCCGGTTGATGGACGCCGACCCGGGCGTTCCCACCCCGATGAATCTCGGGAACCCGCGCGAGTTCACGGTCCGAAGGACGGCCGAACTCGTGGCCCGCGTTCTCGGCATCCCGCTCCGGTTCGTCCGCGGACCGTTCCCCGAGGACGACCCGAGGCAGCGCTCCCCCGATATCCGGCTCGCCCGCCGGTACCTCGGTTGGACCCCCCGGGTCCCGTTCGAGGTGGGGCTTGCCAAGACCGCCGAGCACTTCCGGTCGCTCGGGATCGGTCCACGGAGTCGGTCGTGAGGTCCTCTGCACGTGGCCGACCCCGGGTCGGGATCGTGGGACTCGGGTACATGGGTCTCGGCACCGGGCTCGCGTTCGCCGCCCGGGGGCTCACGGTTTTCGGATACGACATGAACCCGGAGATCCGGGCCGCGGTGGCCCGGGGTTCCACCCCGTACCACGAAGCGGGTCTCCCTGAGCTCCTGAGGTCGCAGGTACGGTCCGGCCGGTTTCGGGTCGTCCACGCGCTGGACGACCTCGTCCGGCTATCGGAGGGAATCTTCCTATGCGTTCCAACTCCTCCCCTTGCGGACGGCCACATCGACCTCCGTCCGTTGACCGTCGCCGCCGAAGAGGTCGGACGGGCCATCGGCCGGACTCGAGGCTACCGGCTCGTCGTGGTGAAGAGCACCGTGGTGCCCGGGACCACGGAGACGGTCGTGCTCCCGACCGTGCTCCGCTCCTCGAGGCGGACCGGCAGGACGGTGGGCGTCGCTTCGAACCCGGAGTTCCTCGCCGAAGGGACGATGGTCGAGGACGCGCTTCACCCCGACCGGGTGGTCATCGGGACGTCCGACCGCCGGTCGGAGGCGTGGCTCACACGTGCGTATCGGCCGTTCCGGGCCCCTATCGTGACGCTCAGCCCCTCGGGGGCGGAGCTCGTGAAGTATTCCGCGAACGCCTTCCTTGCGCTCAAAGTCTCGTTCGCGAACGAGGTCGGCCGTCTCGCCGACCGACTGGGGGTCCACGTCGATCGCGTGATGGAGGCGGTAGGTCGGGACCCGCGGATCGGGCCGAAGTTCCTTCGGGCGGGCCCCGGGTTCGGGGGAAGTTGCTTCGAGAAGGATGTTTCCGCGTTCGTCGCCACCGCGGGGGATCTCGGCGTGCGGATGCGCACCGGCTCCGCCGCTCTACGAGCGAACGCGGAGCAGCTCGAGTACGTCCTCGAGTTCATGCGCGCGGTCATCGGACCGCTGTCCGGGAAGAAGGTCGCGCTGCTCGGCCTGGCCTTCAAGGCCGGGACGGACGACGTCCGCGAGTCGCGAGCGCTCCTGATCGCAGAGCGCCTCGTGGCGATGGGTGCGCTCGTACGGGGCCACGACCCGGCGGCGGCGGGATCGTTTCGACGGGCATGGAAGAGTCGTGGACGGCGAGGGCGGGGACGACTCGTTATCTGCGACACCCTCGACGAGGCCCTTTCCGGGGCGGACGTGGCCGTGCTTCA
>DASPTO010000116.1:0-2530 GCA_035623375.1 Thermoplasmata archaeon | reverse complement strand
TGCTCCGCCTGTCACCGACCCCGCGGCGATCGGCCCTCTTCTTGCGAGCGGGGGTCGGACACGACCCGGGTCGTGAGAACCCCAAGGTCGGTGCCGTCGAGGAGGTACGCCCTCGCGACCCCGCTCGAGAGGAACCGACGGTAGAGGAACGACCGTCCCCGGGCCGGTCGCTCCCGGTTCAGCGCCTCCGTGCCGGCGATCGGGTTGAACGCCGGGAGGATCACGATTTCCCGCGCTCTGGGTTCGATGTGCCGCCGGCGCCGGGCCGCTTTCGGCCCCGGCGGCGAGCGCTCGACCCGGACCCAGCATCGGCGCTTTCCTTCGGTGTCGTCGGCCGTCGGGGCGAGACGGAACCCCGGGTGGAGATGACCGGCGACCAAGCGCGGCGCGCGGAGGACCTCGTTGGACGGCCACCGATGCCCGTGGAATATCCCCACGCCGCCTCGCACCACGCCGGTCGCCGGGTGGACTCGGACCTCCCGCGGAAGATGACGCACGATGCCGACGTCGTGGTTCCCTAGGACGAGTTCGACCGGGAACCCTTCGTGAAGCAGCTCCGCGAAGAAGTCGAACACCACAGGCCGCAGCGCGGCGGGGGTGCCGACGATCGGGTGCTTCGCATCCCCCGCCACGATCACTAGGTCCGCCCGACTCGCCCGGGCAAGGCCGACCAGCCGCTCGGCCAGGAGGTCGGCCGCTCCCTCGGGAGGGCCGAGCGGGCGCTCGATAGAGCTTCCGAGGCCGAGGTGGATGTCGGCGACCACCAACGCCCTTGGGTCCGAGCGCTTCTCGGCGTCGATGAGAAGCGCCGGAGCGTCGGGCACGGGCCGAAGCGGACTCTCCACGGCCCTGCTCAGCCGGCCCGCACCCAAGACGGTTCGCACCTCGACACGGGCTCGCTCTCCGAGAGGTCGAACCATCCTCTTTTATATATAAGTGGTAAATGGATTGTTCCGGAGGAGGGCCCTTGCCTTCGACTCGAGAACTGTCGATCGAACGAATCCGCGGCCTGCTCGAGCGGGCCGGATTCTACGTGGCGGATACGCATTCGATCCGACCAACCAGCTTCGACCTCGCGGCCCGTCGGGACGCGGCGCTCCTCCTCGTGAAGGTCCTGAAGAACATCGACGCGCTGGACTCGGAGGAGGCGACCCGCCTCCGCGAGCTCGGCCACTTGTTCCCTGCGATCACGCTCGTGATCGGCCAGACGTCCGGCGCTTCCGACCTCGACGCCGGGGTCGTGTACACCCGCTACGGTGTACCGATTATCAACGAGGAGACACTCCAGGAATTCCTCGAGAAGGCGCTTCCCCCGTTCCTGTACGCGAGCCCCGGAGGCACGTTCGCACAGGTGGACGGGCCCCGCCTGCGGGCACTCCGCAGCGAACGGGGCCTGTCGCTCGGGACCCTCGCGAGCATCGCCGGGGTCTCCCGACGCGCGATTCAACTCTACGAGGAGAGCGCGGGGGCGGAAGCGCTGGTGGTCGAACGGATCGAGACGTTCCTCGGAGAGACGATCGTTCGGCCGATTGACCTCTTCGACTGGACCGCCCGGGTCCGTGACGCGGACACCGCCGAGGAGGAAAAGGACGAGGAGGAAGAGGAGACGGGCCGGCCCCTTCCGCGCACGGGCGACGCGCTTCGCGACGGTGTCCTGCGGCAACTCGACGGGATGGGGCTCGAGGTCACCGTGACGGTACGCGCGCCGTTCGACGCGCTCGCCCGCACTCCCGACGTACTCTTGGCCGCCGCAGGGAGTCTTCGGACCGCGCTCCACCGGGCCGAGGTGCTCCACGGTCTCGCGAGGGTCGCCGAGGGGCACGCACTGTTCGTCGTCCGCGACCCGGCACCGCGTGCGGCCATCGCCGGCCTCCCGATCCTGACCATCACCGAGTTGCGTCGCCACCGCGACCCGGACGAGCTCATCGAGGAGATCACCGAACGGGAAGGCCCGTGATCACCGCGCGCTTCGCCCAGACTCCGGGACTCCTTCTGGTCGCTCCTGTGCGAGGGCTGACCACCGAAGTTCCCCAGGTGCTGACGGAGCTCGAATCGTTCGCACCGGCACAGGTCGGCCTAGGCCTATCGAGCGGGGAACTTCAGAGCCTGCGCGACTACTTCGTCCTCGCAGAGGCCGAGCCCGTCGTCCCCCTCACGAACACCGAGTCGAGCGAGGTCCGGGGGCTGGTCCGATTCGGGGAGGTACGGGTCCCGAACCCGTCGTTCGTGGAGGTGCTGCGCTGGGCGCACGCCGGCGGCGTGCCGGCGGTGCCCCTCGACCCCGACGACGACCAGACCGCCGCGCTGTTCGCGGAGCACATCGGGTACGTGGAGCTCGTCCGTCGAACGGTCCGGGAACGGAAGGTCTCGCGGAGTCCCCCCACGCCGTCGACCCCGGATGAGTTCGCCCTCCAGTGGGACCACGAGGTCGCCTCCGGCCGGGGCTCCCAGAAGTTCGCCGCCGCGCGCGATTGGTATCTCGCTCGGCAGGTCCCCGCACTCACGGCGGAGCGGCGGCCGCTCGCGGTCG
>DASPTO010000115.1:0-2159 GCA_035623375.1 Thermoplasmata archaeon | reverse complement strand
AGCGGCGATCATCGCGAGGCCCACGCCCGTGTTCCCGCTCGTGGCCTCTACGATCGTTCCGCCCGGCTTCAGCCGCCCGTCCTTCTCGGCGGCCTCGATCATGAAGGACCCAATCCGGTCCTTCACGGAACCGCCCGGATTGAGGTACTCGAGCTTCGCGAGCACCCGGTACGGAAGGTCCCGAGCGACACGGCGGAGAGGCACGATCGGAGTGCCTCCCACGAGGTCAAGCACGCTCTCCGGCCGGGTGTTCCGGGCGGTCACGACGCCGCCGAACAGGGCAGTCCCATTAACCCTTGCCGCCGCCGGGCGACCGGCGACCTTCCAGGGTAGGGACCGGCAAGTCCGTTCGGTACGAACCGGTCCGTTCGCCTCCGTCGAACGGGTTAAGCCGAGCTCCCTCGTGGCTCGGCGGAGAGGACCACCCGAGGATGTTGGGCTCGCTCGAATCGGAGGTCCTTTCGACGCTCCGCTCAATCGGCCCCGCGCCGGCCCGAGAGATCCGGAAGGCTCTCGAGGACCGGGGGGTCCACGTCGCCTACACTACCGTCGCAACGATCCTGAGCCGGCTTCACGCGAAACGCCTCGTGACGCGGCGGCGTGAGACCTGTCGCGGAGGAGAGCGCTATGTGTACCGACCGGCCAACGTCGAACACAAATACCTCATGAACGTCCTCCGCGGAGTGGTCGACATGTTCGGCCCGGCGGGGGTCGTCCACCTGAACGAAGAGATCGCAAAGCTGAACCCGAAAGAGGAACGAGAGCTTCGGCGCCGGCTCGGACTCGACTGAGCCCGGCCGGCTTCCTCTCATGGCGCTCGCGGCCTTCGCGTGGGTCGACTTACCGCTGTTCCTGTGGGTTGCTCTCGCGATCGCTCTCGTCATCGCGTTCCTCCGGGCGGGGGCGACGACGATCTTCCGACTGACCGCGCTCTTCCTCGGACTCTGGGCGATCCTGGCGACTACCGCCCTAGCGTTCGTTCTCGAGGACGGGGGATGGAGTGCTGTGGTGGTCCTGGCAGAGTCGCCGGGCCGGCTCCTGGAACCCAGGATGGTCGGCGTCTGGGTGGCCGGAATCCTCGGTGCCTTCGCGGTGTTCCTGGTCGCCTTCGTCCTGAGCCAAACGGTCGGTCGGGGATTCCTCCGCCTGTTCCCGTCCCGCGAACTCTCGTGGCCGGCGGCTCTTCCGAGACCGGTCCGACCGGTTAGCGTCCGGGCGTTCTGCTCTCCGAGCGGCGGAGCCTTCGCGTTCACTCTGCTCGAACGCGGAGGTCCGAAAGGCGTTCGGGCCCGGGACGTGATCATGGTCTCCGACCGCCTTCTTTCCGAGCTGGAACCGAGGGAGTGGGAGGCCGTGCTGGCTCACGAGCTCGGTCATCTCCGCGAGCTCGACGGACGGTACCTGACATTCTTCCGCACCCTCTCCCGAATGATGCGTTGGGACCCGATTCTTGCTTTCTTCGCTTCGTCGCTGACCCATCGCGAGGAATATCGCGCCGACTTAGACGCGGTCGAGCTAACGCACCGGCCCAGGACCCTGGCGCGTGCTCTCTTCAAGGCGGCGTCGCTCGAGCCGACCGTGGGCGGAAGCCTTCCTGGCCTCCTCGGAGTGGGGGGTCGCCGGGGGCGCCAACAGGCGATGGACCGGATCCGGCGTCTCGTCGCTCTCGCCGAGAGCGGACGGTTCCCGGAGGACGTCGGTGGCTGACGCCCGACGGGTCGGCCGGCATCCCCTCCGAGCCTTCCTCGCTGTGGCCGTCGCGCTCGCCGCGCTCTCCGTCCTTCTCCCGAATCCCGTCGCGGCCTCGTCCCCGCCGCTCCCGCTCGCTTACGACGGGACTCTCCTTTCGAACCTATCGGCGCCCTCGCTCGCTCCCGGAGCTTCGGGCACGCTCTCCTTCCGGGTCGCCGACCCGTCAAGCTTCGGGCCGATGTCGTCCGTTCTGCTCACGCTCCAAGTGTACGCGTTCAACGCCTTCCCGGGGAACGCGACCTCGACGATCACGACCGCCGGGACCCCAGTCCTCGTGACACCGTCCTCGTCGGGCACAAGCGTGAACCTCACCCTGGATCCGCTTTCTCCGGGGACATCGGAGCCCGGTTCCGTCGGCGTCGTGACTTCGGACAACACACCGTCCGGGGATTTCGCGGTGCGGAGCG
>DASPTO010000114.1:0-2247 GCA_035623375.1 Thermoplasmata archaeon | reverse complement strand
AGCCCCACAGCCTCCGAACGGGCGGCCCGCATCCGGGAGAGCGTGGAGAGCGGGAATGTGAAGGACATCGGCCCGCTCCTGCTCGCGCTGAGCGACCCGGTTCCCGGCGTTCGAGAGACGGCGGCGGTCGGCCTCGGCATGCTCCGGGACCCCCGAGCGCGTGCGACCCTCGAAGCATCCCTTCAAGACCCGGACGGCCGCGTCCGGGAAGCCGCCGCAGAGTCGCTCGGAGTGATCGGCCGGCCGGCGAGCCGCGAGCCCCTCGAGAGGGCGCTCGACGACCCCGACGCAGGGGTGCGGACGAAGGCCGTCCTCGCTCTGCTCGCGGTCGGGGACGTTCGGTCCCTCCCGGCGCTCGAGCAGAAGGCAGACGACCCCGAGGCAGGCGTTCGGCGGGTGGTCGCGCTCGCGCTCGGGCGGCTCGGGCCTCAAGAAGCGTTCCGGACCCTCACACGGTTGCTCGACGACCCGGTGGACCGGGTCCGTCGGGAGGCTGTCCTGGGGGTCGGGAGGTCTCCGGACCCCGAGCAATGGTCGACCGCCCGCCGATTCCTCAACGACTCGGCGCGCCGGGTCCGCGTCGCCGCGGCGGTCGTGGCGGGCCGACATCGGGACCGGGCGAGCGTCCCATCGCTCCATCACCTGCTCACGACCCCGGAAACCTGGGAGAAGCCGGCGGTTCTGGTCGCGCTCGGCCGAATCGGCGACCCATCGTCCGTACCAGCGCTCGTCGACTGGGCCGAACATCCGTCGCACTGGATCCGCGTCTGCGCGGTCTACGCCCTCGGCGAAATGGGAGTCCCCGAGGCCCGTGCTGTCGCGCAGAAGCACCTTCGTGACTCCTACTGGTCGGTCCGCGGCGCCGCTGCGATCGCTCTCGGAGCGGTCGGGGCTCCGGACGACCTTTCGCTCTTACTGGGAGGTCTCGAGGACGAGCATCCCTGGGTCCGGCGCGGCGCGACGTACGCTCTCGGGCGCCTCGGCCTTACCGAGGCGGTCCCTCGCCTCCGCGAGGGGCTTCACGATTCCGCGGCCGAGGTCCGACTTGCGACGGTCTGGGCGCTCGGAAACTTGCGGGACGACGGTGCGCGGGACGAGCTCGTCCGCATCCTCTACCAGAGTCGACCGTCCCGAGCTTTGGCCGGGGGAGAGGAAGAGGGCGAGACCCTGGGGCTTGCGTCGGACGCGGAGAGCCGCCTCTTTGACGCAGCCGTGCAGGCGCTCGGTCGGCTCTCGCACGGGCTCCCTGATCCCCTCATTCACCGCTCGCTCGTCCACGCCTTCGAGCGGCTGAGCGAAGAGGAGCTCGACCGCCTCGCACGTCTCCCGCTACCCGAGCTTCAGCCGGACCAGCCGCCCCCGACCCTCCGGGCCCTCTTCGAGAGTGCGCTCCCATCCACTTCGGACGACGAGGATTCGGGCTGATGCTGCGCGACCTTCGTCGCGCGGACGGTCCCCAGTTCCTCGGGGTAATGGAACGCGGGTTCCCGGAGGAGTCGGCGCTGCTCGGGAACCGGCCCGAGGAGTTCGAGAAGATCTTCCGACGCGTGTTCCGCTGGGACACGCGGCTCATCCTCGGGATCCTGAACCTCTTCCATCGTCCCATCGTACGGATCTTGGTGGTCGAGGCGGACGGTCGTATCGCCGCCACCACGCTCGTCTCGTTCCTGCCGAAGTGCGCGTTCGTGAGCAACGTGGTCGTCGACGAGCCGTACCGGCGCAAGGGCTTCGCTCGGCGGATGCTCGAAGAAGCGCGTCGGACCGCGAAAAGCGCTCACCGCCAGTACATCGCGCTCGACGTACTCGACTCGAACACGCCGGCGCGGACGCTCTACGAGTCGCTCGGGTACCGGCCGCTCCGAGCGCAATCGCGTCTCGTGAACGACTCGATGGCACGGTTGTCCGAAGGGACTCCGTCGAGGGCAGAGATCCGACCGTTCCGTCGCTCGGACGTCCCGGCTCTCCTCGAGATCGCGCGACGAGGCAACCCTCCGACCGTCGAGAAGGTCCTCCCGACCCGGAAAAGCCGGTTCGTCGAGTCGGCGATGGTGACGCGGATGCTCGAGTCGGAGGAGGCGGCCTGGGTCGTCGACCGCGGGAGGGGCCCCGAGGCCCACATCGGGGCGGTGGTCTCCGCGGCGATGGAAGCGGCCCACCTCTCGGCACCGGTCCTCGCCGACTCCGTGGACCCCGCGCTCGCCGAAGACCTCGTGACGACGGCCGCGGCATGGTGCGCCGCCCGGAAAG